>NZ_JBHURI010000032.1:0-45588 GCF_042673425.1 Agromyces sp. NPDC056965
GCACGGGCATCGCCGCCCGTGCCACCGACGAGTGCGGGGTCGTCACTCGGCGCCCCAGATCGCGAGGAAGTCGTCGCGGAACGTGGCCGGCCCGAACCATTCGCCGGATGCCTCGGCCTCGGCGCTCAGCTCGACATCGCCGATCGTGTCGCGCGTGAAGAGCCGGAACGGGATCTCGTACTCGGGCAGCTCCGTGCCGAGCTGCATGCGCATCGCGATGTCGGCGGCGACCCAGCCCTGGAACACCGAGGCCTGCCCGGCGGCGGCGTAGAGGAAGTTGTCGGCCTCGAGCTGCTGCAGCGCACCGAGCTGCGCGGCGCTCACGGCGCCCTTGGTGTCGGCGAGGCGACCGGCCTGCTCGACACCGCCCTGCGTCGGCTGCAGGTGGTTCGCGAACTGCGGGAACACGTAGCCGATCTCGGGGTGCTGCAGCAGCGCCGAGCTCGTCGACGACGGGATGAGCGGGAAGTTCGAGCTCGAGATCTCGTTGACGATGATCTCCCCGTCGGGGAGCACCCCGTTTGCCTGCTCGAGCGCCTCCTCGGCGGTCAGCGCCGCCGAGCCGTCGGTGGCCTCGTTGAAGAGCACCTTGCCGGTGCCGCCCGAGTCGAGCGCGATCCACTGGAAGAGGCCGACGAGCTGGTCGACAGCGGCGTCGGGGCCGTACTGCAGCGTCTCGGATGCCGGGTGCTCGGGCATCTCGTAGTTGTTGTTCAGCACCACGGGGATACCGGCGGCCTGCGCCGCGTCGAGCGCATTCGACGCCATGCCGTAGGGAATCGCGTCGGTGATGATCGCGGCGGCGTCGGCCTGCGTCGCCTGGGTGATGCACGAGTCGATCTCGGTCGGCGTCGCATTGCCGTTGCAGATCTGCACATCGACGTCGACCGCGGCGAACGCCTCGGTCACCGCTTCACCGGTGACGTTGAACTGCGGCGACTGCTGGGTGAGCGGCACGTAGTAGACGGTCGTGCCGGCGAGCGAGGCGACATCGCCCGTCGGCTCGGTCGGCACGGGGTACTCGTCGCGCGGTTCGAGCAGCGCCGCGACCGCCGCCTCGAGGTCGGAGCCGGAGCCGTCGCTCGCGCCCGGCGAGGCCGAGGGGTCGGCCGTCGCTCCGCCCGAACAGGCGGAGAGCAGGATGACGGCGGCGCCGATCGCGCCGGCCGTGACGAGGGCGCGCCCGCGGCGCGACCGTCGGTTGGTGCTGGTGATGGGAGTGATGTGCATGGTGTGCCTCCTGGGCATCGTTGCGAGGAGCGGATGGTGCGGTGCGGTGCGGTACCGTGCAGTTCGGTGCGATTCGGTGCGGATGGTGCGGTTTCAGCGTCTTCGGCTGAGCACGGTCGACAGGGTGACGGCGATGACCAGCACCCCGCCGTAGAAGACGTTCGAGACCCACGACGAGGCGCCCAGCAGCTGCAGGCCGAGCACGCCGGTCGCGAGGAAGTAGACGGCGATGAGCGCGCCGAGCGGGGTGAAGCGGCCTGGCTGCAGGATCGCGGTGCCGAGGAACACCGCGGCGAACATCGGCAGCAGGTACATGTTCGCCACGTTCGGGTCGAAGCCGCCCGTCGCCGAGGCCGCGATGACGCCGCCGAGTCCGGCGATCAGGCCGGCGATGACGAACGCGCCCATGCGGATGCGCGTCACGCGCACGCCGGCGAGCCTCGCCACCTCGCGGTTCGCGCCGACGAAGCGCATGTTGCGACCGAGCGGCGTGAAGGCGAGCACGTAGGCGAACCCGAGCATGAGGGCGAGGCCCAGGTAGAAGGTGATCGGCAGGCCGAGGAGGTTGAACTGCAGCGCCTGGCCGAGCCAGCCGGGCAGCCCGCTCACCGCGGTCATGTTCGCGATGCCGAGCGAGATGCCGAGCAGCACCGTCGACATGCCGAGTGTCACGACGATCGTGTTGACGCCGACCTTCACGATGAGCCACGCGTTCACGAGCCCGACGAGCGTCGAGGCGACGATCGCGGTGATGATCGCGAGCCACACGTTCCAGCCGTACGTCGTGTAGAGCACCGGCACGACGATCGCCGCGAACCCGAAGTTCGCCGCGACCGACATGTCGACGAACTCGCCGACGATGATCGTGACGAGCAGGGCTGCGGCGAGGAAGACGAGCGCCTGCTGCCCGCCGAAGATCGCCCGGAACGCGCCGTAGGTGAGGAACGTCTGCGGCAGGAGCACCGCGAACAGCACCGCCATCGCGATCCAGACGCCGATCACGGCGAACCGCTGGGGAATGTCCCTGGCCCACGAACGCGGCGGCGGCGTCGGGTCGACGCGCTGCACGACGGCCGTCTCGGGGATGGTCTTCATCGCGGAACCGGGCATGGCGCGGTCACTCCTGTCTGCGCTTCGTCGCGCGACTCGGCTCGCGGCGTGTGCGCCGCGGGATCTGGGTGCCGTCCGGTGACGGCAGATTCTTGGACTAGATGGGCAGGTCGAACATGCGCTTCGCGTTGCCCGACATGACGAGCTCGCGGTCGGCGGCCGAGATCTCGACCTCGTGGTCCATGAACTCGACGCCCTGGCTCATCCAGCTGTAGAAGACGGGGAACGAGGAGCCGAAGAGGTAGTGGTCGGCGCCGTTGATCTGCAGCGCGGCCTCGATCTGGGTCTTGCCCCACGAGTGCGGGTGCGTGAGGTCGAAGAAGATGTTCTCGCGCAGGTACTGCTGGATCTTCTCGCCGCCGGTCGGGTCGAGTCGCTGCAGCGCCTCCGCCTTGTTCGGCCGGTGGGGTGTCATCAGCGCCGTGTTCGCGAACCAGTTGCCGCCGAGCATCGTGTGGATGAAGCGCAGGTTCGAGAAACGGTCGAACATGCCGCTGAAGAGCTCGCGACCGACGGCGGTCGACTGGTCGATGATGCGGCCGTACTCGCGGCGGAGGTTCGTGTAGTCGACGACCGAGCGCCACTCGACCGGCAGCGGGGTGTGGTGCACGATCACGGGCAGCCCGAGCTCGTTCAGCACCTCGAGGTAGGGCTCGAAGGTCGGGTCGTCGAGGTAGAGCTGCCCGTAGTGGCAGGCGAGCTGCACGCCGACGGCGCCGCGATCGACGCAGCGCTTGAGCTCGTCGATCATGTCGGCGCGGCCCCACGGCGGGAGGCACACGGTGGCGAAGAGCCGGCCGCCCGATCGCTCGGCGATCGAGAACGCGTTGTCGTTGACCGCCTTGCAGGTCTCGAGGTCGAGCCACTCCTGCCAGACCGGCACCCGCATGATGCCGTAGTCGACGCCGGCCTCGTCCATCGCGGCGAGCTTCGCCTCGGCCGAGTAGTCGCCCTCGACGTAGTTGAGGTTCTGGTGGCCGGCGGGCTTCTCGAGGATGAGGTGCCGCTTGCCGGACTCCATCGTCTCGACCCTGGCGATCTCGCCGAAGCCGCGCGGCGCGCTGCCGAGGAACCCGTTCAGGATCTTCTCGTTCGAGAACAGATCCTCGGGCAGGTGGTGGATGTTGATGTCGACGACCGTCATTGGTCCGGCTTCCTCTGCGTGGGCGGTGGGGCGATGGTGCGGTGCGAGTGGCACTGGCCGCAAATGTACGTTGCGGATGCCGCGGGCGACAGGCCGCGGCCTGCACGCTTAGTTTGCACAGATCGCGGGTCCGTCATGCCCTCCCCGTGGCTAGCCTGCAATCACGCCCGCTGTCGCCGGGCGGAACCGAACGCCGCTCCGCACCCGGAGCAGCCCGCACCCAGAGGGAGGCACGACGTGCGTCGATATACTTCGAACCCGTGCGGACGCCTTCCCCGGAGCGCGATCCGCAGCGTCACGGACCCGAAGGAGCGTAGTCGTGGACCGGTTCGCCGTCATGCGGACGCTGGTCTCAGTCGCACATGCGCCCTCGTTCAGCGCCGCAGCGGCCGAGCTCAGCATCTCGCCCTCGCTCGTCTCTCGTCATGTCGCCGACCTGGAGAGCCAGCTGGGCGTGCGACTCGTGAACCGCACGGCCCGGTCGGTCTCGCTCACGCTCGACGGCGAGCAGTACGCGGAGTTCGCGGAGCGAATCCTGTCGGAGATCGACGAGCAGGATGCCACGCTGTCGCACACGAAGCGCTCGTCGGAGGGCCGGCTGTCGATCATCAGCCCGAAGTGGATCGGCCTGCAGGAGCTCGGCCTCGCGGTCGGCGAGTTCCGGCTCGAGCACCCCGGCATCCGCGTCAAGCTGCAGCTCGGCGGCATCTCCGACCGCACGCACGACTTCCTCGACCAGGGGTTCGACATCGCGTTCCATGCGCGGCATCCGTCGGACTCGCGGGTCAAGGTGCGACGCATCACGGACCTGCCGTTCATGCTGGCCGCGTCGTCGGGCTACCTGGAACGCCGCGGTACGCCGGCGTCGCCGCCGGAGCTCAGCGATCACGACCTGCTGACGCACACGGGCGACCCGGTGTGGCATCTCGGCGAGGGCGATCAGGCGACACGGCTTCGCGTGCAGGAACCGGCGTTCACGTCGAACGCGTACTCGATCATCGAGCAGATGATCGAGCTCGGATGCGGCATCGGCCACGTGCCGCGAACCCTAGTGCAGCATTCGACGCGCGCGGCCGAGGTGGTCGAGGTGCTGCCGCACCTGCCCCCGCCGACGCGCTCGCTGTACGCCCTGCACGCACCCGGCGACGCCACCCCCGAGCGGGTCAAGATCTTCCTCAGGTTCATCACCGACTGGTTCAAGCGCGCTCCGTCGAGCTGACGAATCGTCGCAGCCGGTGCCCGGCACCGCGTTCCCCGAAAGGAGCGCCATGCCTGCGCTGACCGCCCGTGACCTCGAGATTCTGAACATCGAGACTCGTGACCTCGAGACCCGTGACGTCGAATACGGCCACGACGGCACGCGGATGATCGGCCTGCTCGTCGCCCCCGAGGGCGCCGTCGGCCTGGGGACCGTGCTGCTGCTGCACGACGCGTTCGGCCTCGGCGAGGACACCATCGCGCACGCTCACCGGTACGCCGACCTCGGCTACGCCGTGTTCGCCGCCGACGTGTGGGGCGATCGGCACCAGCCGGCGGGCGGCCCCGACATCGGCCCGCTCATCGGCGCCATGGCGGCCGACCGCGGTGAATGGATGGCGCGCGTCGCCGCCGCCCATCGCACCGCTGCGGCCCGGCCCGAGGTCGACGCCGAGCGCATCGTCGCGCTCGGCTACTGCTTCGGCGGTGCCGGCGCCCTCGAGTTCGTGCGCACGGGCGGCGACGTCGTCGGCGCCGTCAGCATCCACGGCGGCCTCGACCTGCTCGACCGAGACTGGGCTGCCGCGACATCCGGAATCGACGTGCTCGTGTGCACCGGCTCGGCCGACCCCATGGCCACCGCCGAGCACCGCTCGGCGCTCGAGGCCGACCTCGACGGCGCGGGCATCGGCTGGGAGGTCGCCCTCTATAGCGGCGTCAGGCACGCGTACACGAACCCGAGATCCGACCTGCCGGGCATGCCGCCCGGTGTCGGCTACAGCGCACGCGCTACGGCGCGCTCCTGGCAGTCGACCCGGCAGTTCCTGGCCGAGCGCTTCGGCGAAGAGACTCGCGCCGGCGCCTGAGCGTCGACTCGATACGACCAGCGCGCGAAGGTGCGCGCATGAGAGAGGATCCATTCCACTATGCACGACATCGCGATCATCGGTGCGGGGCCCGGCGGCCTCGTCACAGCCCTGCGCCTGCACCAGCAGGGAATCCGCACGCGCATCTACGAGAGCGTCCCCGAGCTGAAGCCCCTCGGCGTGGGCGTGGACATCAAGGTCTACGGCACGAAGGAGATCGAGGAGCTGGGACTGCTCGAGGAGTTCCGCGCCATGTCGGTCGACGCCGTCGACTCGATCTTCTACAACCACTACGGCCAGGAGATCTACGCCGAGAAGTGCGGCGTGCACATGGGCTACGAGCACGAGCAGCGCTTCGTGCACCGGGGCTCGCTGCAGATGCTCTTCTACCGCACTGTGCTCGAGCGACTCGGCGAGGAGTCGGTCGTGCTCGGCGCCCGGGTCGTGCAGTACACGCAGGACGAGACGGGCGTCACGCTCGACATCGAGCACCGCGACGGCCGCACCGAGCAGGTGCGTCACGACGGGGTCATCGCCGCCGACGGCATCAAGTCGCCTGTGCGCCGCCAGATGCACCCGAACCAGGCGGAGCCGGTCTACTCGGGCATCACGATGTACCGCGGCACCACGCTCCGTGAACCGATCCGCGACGGCCACACGATCCTGCACATCGGCGACCCCCGCATCTCGACGATGATCGTCTACCCGATCGTCGACGACTTCGAGGGCACCGGCAAGCAGCTGGTCAACTGGGTAGTCGAGAAGGAGGGCGAGGAGACGATCGAGGACTGGAACCAACTCGGTTCCGTCGACGACATCGTGTCGCTCTACGAGACGGTCGACATCGACTACGTCGACATCCAGCAGCTGATCAGGGACGCGCGCGAGGTCTACCTCTTCCCCCTCATCCGCCACGAACCGCTCGACAACTGGGTCGACGGCCGCGTGGTGCTGCTCGGCGACGCGGCGCACGCGATGTACCCGCGCGGCGGCAACGGCGTGTGCCAGGCGTTCCTCGACGCGCGCGTCGTCGCCGAGCAGCTCGCGAACCACGACGACCCGCACGCCGCGTTCGTCGCCTACGACACTGCGCGCCGCGAAGGCGTCAACCGCATCATCATGTCGATGCGCGGTGAGGGCTACGAGGTGATCCGCCGCATGGTCGCCGAGCGCACCGACGGCAAGCCGTTCGACGACATCGAGCAGGTGCTGCCCCTGGCCGAGGCGGATGAGATCTTCAGCGGCTACCACCGCCTGGTCGGCCAGCCACGACCCGGTTTCGAGGCCGGGGAGGCAACCGGCTTCCGCACCCGCGACGCTGAGGAAGCCGCGCGATGACCAAGGTGACGACGGCGGATGCCGCGACCGCCGGGGCATTGCGCGCGGTCGAGGAGCGCCGGCTGCAGGCCCTCTTCGACGGCGACCTCGCGACCCTCGACGCGCTCTTCGACGAGACGCTCGTGCACATCCACGCTCCCGGACTGACGCACTCGAAGACGCAGTTGCTCGAGCACGTCGCGACCCGCCGGCCCTACCTCGGCACGAAGCGCGGCGACCTCGACATCCGCCTCATCGGCGACGTCGCCGTCATGACGGGCGACCTCGAGAACCGGCTCCGCACCAAGGAAGGCGGTGAGCGCACGCTCGGCGGAGTCGCCACCCAGGTGCTGGTGAGGGCAGCGGATGCCTCCTACGGCTGGCGGTTCATCCTGTTCCAGTTGACGCCGACCGCCGAGCAGGCCTGGGGCGCGCTGCCGTCCGAGCAGGACGCCCAGGCACGACAGGAGACCCGATGAAGCTCGCGCGATTCCGCAGCGGCGACGGCCCGATCAGGCTCGGCCGGGTGGACGGCGACACGGTCACCGACCTCAGCGCCGTGCCGGGCGTCGACACCTCGCTCCGGGCGATCCTGCCGCGGCTCGGCGAGCTGCGCGCCGCGATCGAGGGTGCTGCCGGGCCGGTGCACCGCATCGCCGACGTGCGGCTCGAGGCACCCATCGACGACCCGCAGAAGTTCCTCGGCATCGGCATGAACTACCGCGAGCACGCGGTCGAGGCCGCGGCCGCCGGCATCCCGACCCCCACGAGCCAGATGTGGTTCAACAAGCAGGTCTCGTGCATCAACGGACCGTTCGACGACATCGAGAAGCCGCTCGTGTCGGACGCGCTCGACTACGAGATCGAGCTCGGCGTGGTGATCGGCCGGCGCTGCCGGCACGTCGCCGTCGAGGACGCACGTTCCGTCATCGCCGGCTACCTCGTCGTGAACGACGTCTCGGTGCGCGACTGGCTGCAGAAGCGCTCCCCCACGTTCACGCTCGGCAAGTCGTTCGACACGCACGGCCCGATCGGCCCGTGGCTCACGACCGACGACGAGATCGACGACCCGCTCGCGCTCGACATGCGCCTCACGGTGAACGGCGACGAGCGGCAGCGCTTCGGCACCGACGACATGATCTACGACATCTACGAGCAGATCGCCTACCTCACGCAGGTCATGACGCTCATGCCGGGCGACATCCTCGCCACCGGGACGCCCGCGGGCATCGGCGCACCGACGGGCCGGTTCCTCGTGGACGGCGATGTCGTGCGCGCCGAGATCGAGGGGCTGGGCGCAATCGAGAACCGCGTGGTGCTCGCGGGGCGTTGAGATGGCCCGTCGGCGCAGCATCCATCTTCCGGGTCATCTGCATCGCAACCCGATTCCTGCCGCGAGCCGCATCGGCGCGCACGTCCAGTCGGGGGCGCTGACGGGCCGCGACCCCGCGACCGGTGCGATGCCGCCCGGCCTCGACGCGCAGTGCGCCAACGCCTTCCGGCAGATCCGCGCCGTGATGGCGGCGGCCGGCGGCTCCCCCGACGACATCATCAAGCTCACGGTGCAGCTCGTCGATCCCGACGACCGCGAGGCGCTGAACCGCGAATGGCTCGCCATGTTCCCCGACCCTGACGACCGGCCCGCGCGGCAGGTCATCGCGGCTCGCTTGACCGGCGGCGCCCTGGTGCACTGCGACCTCGTCGCGGTCCTCGACGACTGAGTCCGAAGCTCCGGATGGCGCAACCTGACGTTGAACGGACCGCATCACTCGGCGCGAATCTATATGTGACGATATATATGTCGATTGGAACATCGACAGCCCTCGGACCGGCGCAAGGGTGCGCCGGCGGGCCTATGTGAGGAACTCCACATGAGCGATCGCAGCATCCTCGTCGTCGGCGGCGGCATCGGCGGTCTCGCCACCGCCATCGCCCTCCGCGCCAACGCGGGACTCGACGTCACCGTCATCGAGAAGCAGGCCGACGTGCACTCGTCGGTCTTCGGCGTCGGCATCATCCAACCCGCGAACGCGATGCGCGCGCTCGACGCGATCGGCTGCGCCGAGGCGTGCATGGCCGACGGCTACGGCGCCACTGAGTGGGGGTCGATGCACGACCTCGACGGCGGCAAGCTCCGCGACATGACGGCGACGCGCATCGAGGGCGCCGAGTACCCGGCGATGAACGGCATCACGAGGCCGCGACTGCACGAGATCCTCACCGCGAGGGCGCTCGAGGTCGGCGTCGTGATCCGCTACTCGACGGCGTTCGACACACTCGAACAGCACGAGGACGGCGTGACCGTGCGCTTCGAAGACGGCGGCTCCGAGCGGTACGACCTCGTCGTCGGCGCCGACGGCGTGCGATCGAAGGTGCGCGAGCACGTGCTCGGCGTCGAGCTCCGGCCGTACTACATCGGCCAGAGCGCGTTCCGCCTGAACATGCCCCGACTGCCCGAGATCGACCGCATCATCCTGCAGCCCGGGCCGACCGGCATGGCGGGCTTCGTCCCGATCGGCAAGGACCTCGCCTACTTCTTCTTCAACGCCGAGTACGAGCGCGACCAGCGGCCGAAGGGCGACGAGATCTACCCGGCGCTGAAGCAGCACCTCGAGGGCTTCGGCTGGCTGACCGGGCAGCTGCGCGACGAGTTCCTGCGGCCCGACGCCGACATCGTGCTGCGGCCCGAGGAATCGCTCATCGCCCGTGCGCCGTGGCATCGCGGGCGCGTGGTGCTGATCGGCGACTCCGTGCACACTGTCACGCCCCACCTCGGGCAGGGCGCGGCGCAGGCGATCGAAGACGGCATCGTGCTCGCCGAGGAGCTGCGACGGCATGACGACGACCACGAGCCCGCGTTCGACGCCTACACGGCCCGCCGCTACGAGCGCTGCAAGCTCGTCGTCGACACGTGCCTCGCGATCGCGGAGTGGGAGAAGGGCCAGAAGCCGGGCTTCGACAACATCGCCGCGACGAACCTCGTGCTCGACACGCTCGCGCAGCAGTACTGAGCAGTGACCGACCCGCTCGCCGACCTACACTTTGCCCAATGGGATCGACCGACCGTGACACGCGCGCACCTCGCCTGCTCGAGCAGGATGCGTCGCTGCAGCGCGTCGCGATCACGCTCAGGGAGCTCGCCTGGACCATCCACCGGCGGGCTCCCGAGCGCGCCCACGTCGGGCCCATCCCGACGACCGAGGTCGCGCTGCTGAAGCAGGTCGTCGACGGCCCCGGGGCCACGGTGGGCGAGCTCGCCCGCACACTCGGCCTGCGTCAGTCGAACACGTCCGCTGCGCTCCGCTCGCTCGAGGGTCGCGGTCTCATCACCCGCGAGAGCAGCGCGGCCGACCGCCGGGTCGTGCGCATCTGGGCGACACCCGACGGCGTTCGCGAGCACGAGGCGATCGCCGACGCGTGGAGCGCCGATGTCATCGACGCCGTCGCGGCGCTTCCCGAGCGGGAGCGCGCGAGCATCGAAGCCGCGACCGAGGCGCTCGCGCTGCTGCACGAGCTGATGCGGAAGCGAGCTGAACTCGACCGCTCGTGAACGAAGGCTGCGCGGGGAGAAAGACCCGAACCTTCCCCCCGCGCGATCACCATCGCCACCTCGGCGTACGAACCCGAACCGTCCCCCGATGGTCGATCGCATTTGCGTGATCAGGTGGTGATGGAGTCACGCGCCCTATGTCGCGTGTTCGTCACGCTAGGGGCATCGGACACCGAGCGGCAACACGAAGTTTTCAGATGATGAACAGCGGTGCCATCACGCCTGAGAGGCCGGCTTGCGCCACACCGACACGTGCTTCGTCGAGTCGTCGGTGAACGCGCTGCCGTCCCAATCGGCGACGCGCCGCTCCAGCTCGAGCCCCGCGATGCGGGCCATGAGGTCGAGCTCTGCCGGCCAGGCGTAGCGGTGGCGGGAACGACCCGGGCGGTACGCGTCGCCCTCGCGCGTGAAGTGGTGCGACGTCAGGATCTGCTCGGCGAGCTCGAAGGTGTCGAAGCCGAGGTGCTCCTCGGAGACGTCGAAGGGCACCGCGACCTGCCCGGGCGGCAGCCACCGCAGCGGCGGCACGCCGAGCTCGACGACGAAGCGCCCGCCGGGCGCGAGGTGCCGCGCGGCGTTCATGAAGCACTCGACCTGTTCGTCCTGCGTGAGCAGGTTCGAGATCGTGTTGTAGACGAGGTAGACGAGGCTGAACTCGCCGGCGACCCGAGTGGTCGCCATGTCGCCGATCGTGACCGGAAGGGTCGCCTCGTCGACCTTGCGCCGCAGCACCTCGGCCATCGGCTCCGAGAGCTCGATGCCGACGACCTGGACCCCGCGTTCGCGGAGCGGCACGCCGACGCGACCCGTGCCGATCGCGAACTCGAGCGCCCTCCCGTCGCCGGCGAGCTCGGCGAGAAACTCGACGGTCGGCCCGAGCACGGCCGGCGACGTCATCTCGCGCTCTTCGGCGTCGTACCGTTCGGCGGTCGCCCGAGTCCAGAGTTCGCTGCTCGTCATGGATTCCACTCTGGCACGGCCGACTGGCGGGCGAACAGGCGGATCAGGCGAACACGCGATCAGGCGCCCGACTGCCCCAGGCGATCGGTGCCGATCTGCAGCGAGAGGCGCGACGCCGCGTCCTGCAGGCGCTGCACGAGCGACGGATCAGCGTGGGCGCCGACCTCGCTCGGCAGCGACACGGCGAGCGAGGCGGTGATGTCCGCGGCCGTCACGGGCACGGCGATGCAGGTGTAGCCGATCGCGTACTCCTCGCGGTCGACAGCCCGCTCGCGCGAGCGCTCGAGCTGGTCGAGCAGCACGCGCCGGTCGCTGATGGTGTGCGGCGTGAGTTCGGCGAGCGGATGCCGCGACACGTAGTCGAGCCGCTCGTCCTCGGGCAGCACGGCGAGGATCTGCTTGCCGAGCGCCGTCGCGTGCGCGCTGCTGTGCAGCCCCACCCAGAGCTCGACACGCGGATTGTGCACGGCATCGACGATGTCGACGAGGTGCACCTCGCCGTCTTGATATCGCGAGAGGTACGCGGTGGCGCCGAGCTCCTCGGTCACGCCGCGCAGCGCCGTGCGCACGCGCGAGAGGAACACGCCGTGGGCGGCGTCGGCCGTGACGAACGCCGGGAATCGGGTGCCGAGCAACAGGCCGTCGGGCTCGCGGGCGAGGTAACCCTCGTGCACGAGCGTGCGCACGAGGTTGTAAGTCGTGCCGGGGGTGAGGCCGCTCTTCGCCACGAGGGCCTTCACGGGCATCGGGCGGGGTTCGTTCGCGACGATGTCGACCAGTCGAAGGGCGCGCTGCACCGAGCCGATCAGAGTCGGATCCGAGTCTCGGGCGTCGGGTGACGGCATCGGTTTCCCCCCTCCGACAATGGTAGCCCCGCGCCTCGGCATCGAGTTAGATGGTCGGTGACCCTTCGATGAAGACGAGGTACGTGCATGACGGTTGTGGAACGTTCCGGCCCGGTCTGCATGGCTCTCGCCCTCGTGCTCGGGCTGGCCGCGTGCACGGCCGGAGAGGTCGCACCGACGAGCCCGGTCGTGCAGCTCGGCGCCCCCGGCGAGGAGAACCACACCCTCTCCCCCGACGAGTCGCTGAACCTCGAGTCACCGAAGCACACCGAGGCCGACGAGCAGTTCATGCTCGACATGATCGCGCACCACGACCAGGCCATCACGATGACGGGGTTCGTCGACGATCGAACGGATGACCGCGACATCCGGCTGCTCGCCGAACGCATGCAGGTCAGCCAGCAGGATGAGATCGACCTCATCACCCGGTGGCTGCAAGACCGGGTGGTGCCGCTGAACGACGCGCGGGCGGGCGGGCACGACGGCCATGACGCCGACGGACACCAGATGCCCGGCATGCTCACCGAGGAGCAGCTCGCCGAGCTCGAGGCGGCCGACGGGGCGGAGTTCGACCGGCTGTTCCTCGAGTACATGATCCAGCACCATCAGGGTGCCGTGCAGATGGTGGACGAGCTCTACGCCGCCGGCGGCGGGCACGAGTCGGAGATCGACCAGTTCGCCCGCCACGTCGAGTCCGACCAGGGCGTCGAGATCGCGAAGATGCAACAGCTGCTCGCCGCTCGCGCCTCCTGAGGGCGCTCGCCCTTCGTGAGGTGGCGCCCGGAGGCCGCTAAGCGGTCTCCGGGCTCCCTCATCAGAAGGTCGCTGCGAGCGCGTTCAGCGCCTGCACCAACGCGGAGTCGGCGGCAGCGCCCGACTTCTTGGCGGCGTTGTCGAGTTGCGCCGCGACGGCGTTGCCGCTCGCGGGGCCGTCCGCGAGCTTCTCGGCCTTGTCGACGTGCTTGAGCACCTCGCGCAGCGCCTTGCCGCTCAGGCTGCCATCGCGCTCGGCCTGGTCGATGTACGACCGGGCCACGGCGAAGCTCGCCTCGTGCACGAGGCGAGTCTGCAGCTGGGCGTTGAACTGCGCGAGCTCGATCTCGCCGGCCGCGGCGATCTCGTTCTCGGACAGCTGGTCGCTCGCGGTGAGCGCGAGGCTGTCGAAGCCGCGCGCGATCTCACTGCCGAGCACGTTGCCGTTGTACCAGTAGGTCGACCAGTACCCGGCGAGGTTCAGCCCGGCCGGGTTCGGCGTGTTCACCGGACCGCGGTCGAGGTAGGCGATCTCGGTCGGGTTCGACGTGTCGGTGAAGTCGATGACCGAGAGGCCGCCCTGGTACCAGGCCTGCACCATGATGTCGCGACCGGGCACCGGGATGATCGAGCCGTTGTGCGCCACGCAGTTCTCCTGCGCCGTCTGCGGCACCGGCAGCTTGTAGTAGCTCCTGAACTCGAGCTTGCCGTCGACGATGTCGAAGAGCGCGTTCGCGCCCCACTCGGGCTGGTCGGTCACGCGGCAGCGAGCGGCGGTGCCGCCACCCCACTCGTCGGTGAAGACGACCTTGGTGCCGTCGTTGTTGAACGTCGCCGAGTGCCAGTACGAGTAGTTCACGTCGGAGACCGCGTCGAGCCGCACCGGATTCACCGGGTCGGAGATGTCGAGCAGGATTCCGTTGCCCTGGCACGCGCCGGCGGCGAGCCCGATCTCGGGGAACGCCGTGATGTCGTGACACGTGTTGGTGTTCGGGTTCGGCGAGTACGGCGTGCCCGACGGGTGCAGCGGCTGCGTCGGACCGTTCTGCAGTCCGTTGAACGCTCCCGTCGCGGGGTCGCTGAAGATGCGCGGCTGGCTCACGACGGCGGCCGAGGCCGGGTCGGCGAGCGGCACCTTGATGACGTCGATGCGCCACTGCGTCGGGTTGCCCGTCGTGACCGGCGTCGTGCTCGCGGGAGCGTTCTCGCAGCCCGGGAGCTCGAGGGGCGAACGCACGCCCGACGTGCCCGAGTTGTAGATGTACACGTTCTCGGTGTCGTCGGGGTCGGCGACGAGCGTGTGCGTGTGCGAACCGCGGCAGGTCTGCACGCCGGGCAGCTGCACCGGGTTGTCGATGTCGCTGATGTCGAAGATGCGCACGCCGCGGAACCGCTCGGCATTCACCGCACCGGGCGCGCCCTGCGTGCCGCAGTCGATGCGGCCGCGCGTCTCCTCGACCGACATGAAGAGCAGGTCGCCGTAGACCGACACGTCACCCTGGCCGCCCGGACACACGAAGGATCCGCGCAGCGTCGGCGCCGCGGCATCCGATACGTCGTAGACCTGGAAGCCGTTGAAGTTGCCGACGATCGCGTTGTCGCCCGAGAACGCCAGGTCGGAGTTCACGAAGCCGAAGTTGCCGGGATTCGCGTCGAACGGCGCGACGCGCGGCGTGCTCGAGAGCAGCTCGATGTTGCTCGCCGCCGTCTGGGCATCGAGATAGCCCGGCGGCAGGTCGATGCGCGGGTCGTCTTCTGCGGCGGCCGCGCCGGCCGTCGCAAGGGACGAGCCGAGCAGCAGAGCTCCGGCAAGGGCGAGCGCGCGTCGGCGCCATCGGATGTTGCGGGGTGCGGTTCTCATCGGTAGTTCCCCTCTCTCGCTTCATTGCGATCGATGCCCTCCGACGGGCGGGCGGCACAACGTCGTGCCGCACGCGGCCCCAGGGAGGCCGATCTCTGGGTCCAACGTATCGGGAGGCAGGGGATCTGCGCAGCTACGAATTTCGGCGCGCAATCGTCTCGCGGTGCACGGTCAAGCCCCACACCTGGGGGTTCCGCCTCCGGGGCGGGCATCGATGCCTGAGCAGCGGCGAAGCCGCATCCGATCGTTTCGCGAAATGCGTATGCCAGTTCCGCCTCAGCGCTGAGGCGGAACTGGCATACGTATTCGGACGAAGATTGGCGCGGCTCGAGAATCGCACGAATCGGGCGCGAGTGCGGGTTCGAACTCCGGAGTCGAGCGCGGGCCGTTGGAACGCTCGCGTCCGCAACGCCGCGTTGCGGCAGACCGCGAGCGCGAGCGCGAGTCAGCCCGCGCTGAGCACCTCGCGTGCGTGCCGGTACTTCTCGGCGAGGCGCACCTGCACGTCGAACTCGAGGCGACGCACACGCCACGGGGCGGTGTTGTCATCGAGGTCGGCGAGCTTCACGCGGCGGGCCACGGGGTGGCGGCTGATGCGGGCGTAGTACGCGTCGTCTGCGACATCCGGAGTGCGGGTCAGGAGCTGCACGATCTCGACGACCTCGGGCTGGACGCCCGCCTCGAGGAGGTTCTGGGCGGTGACCGCCGTGTCCTCGAGCACGTCGTGCAGCCAGGCCGCCGCGACGAGCACCGGCTCGTTCACCGGGTCGAAGCGCTCGGCCACGCGGCCCGGGTGGTCGATGTACTCGGCCCCGATCTGGTCGAGCTGGCCGCGGTGGGCGGCGAACGCGATGCCCTTGGCGAGCGCGACCTGAGCCGCCGCGTCGACGTCGTGCCCGAGTCTGGGTGCGGGTCCGGGCGCGAGCGGCGCGACGGGGCCCGTCACCGAGATCGGCATCTGGGTGACATTGGCGGGCATCGCGGATGCCGCGGGCTCGACCTGCTCGAACCTGTTTGAACCGATCACTGGGTGGTACTCCTCGATCATCTGGTCGTCATCGTCATCGTGGGCTTGGGGGTCGGTGGCCGTCGGCAGCGCGAGCGTCGGCTCGGGCGTCGAGTCGACGAACTGGGCGAACGGTACGTGCACCGGCACCGGATACTGCAGCTCGATCACCTCGGTCGGCTCGCCCTCGGCGAGCGCGAGGTCGTCGTCGGCGGGCTCGAGAACCGGCGGCGCTGCCGGATGGACCGACTCTGCGACATCCGTCGGCACCGCGACATCCGCCGGCTCCGTGATGCTCACCGGCTCCGCGACATCCATCACTGCAGCCTCCGCAGCCGCCTCAGCCGCCTCGGCCGCCTCGGCGAGCGGGTCGCGCCCGAGCACCGGGCGCACGAAGTCGAGTTCGGCCTGCAGCTCGGCCATCTCGCGCGCGTCGAGTTCGAGGAGGGATCGGGCGTTGCCCTCGCCGCGACGCACGAAGTAGTCCTCGTCGACCTCGGTCAGCTTCTCGCCGTCGCTCGTCGTGAAGTAGCGGAGGCGCCCGGCATCGGTCACCGGGATGATGACCTCGACGAACTCTCCGCTCGGCTCCTCGCTGCAGAGGTAGTAGCGCTGCACGTCGCGCGGTGACGGTTGCCTCCCCCACTCCGGCGCCGGAAGGCGTCGCGGGCGCAGGGTGCCGCCGGCGTCTGCGCTGCGGCGACCCGGCCGTGGCGCGAGCTCGCCGTCGGACGCGCCGAGCCCGTACACGGGCTGGTCGTCGGGGTGGGTCGTCACTCGGGCTCCTGGGCTGCAGCACCGACAGGGCGGGGGGTCGACTCGGGCGACGTCGGGTGGGGGTGCCGGTGCGCTCCTCCGATGCTAGGGCGGTTCGGCGCGCAGCGCATGCTTTTCGCCGTGTGGCGCAGTATCGGCAGTCCGGCTGACGACCCCGGCGCCGGTGGCGTCAGCTCGGCGGCCGCCAACCACCCTCGGAGCGGACGGCGCCCGTGATCCGCCGGCTGATGACGCTCAGCTGCTGGGACTGCGCCTTGGTGAGGGAGTCGAACACGAGCCGCCGCACGAGTTGGACGTGTCCGGGTGTCGCCGCGCGAACGAACTCGAGGCCCTGACTCGTCAGCGTCGCGAGGGTGATCCGCCCATCGGCCGGGTCGGGCGCGCGGCGCACCCAGCCCTCGCGCTCGTGCCGGTCGACCGCGCGCGAGAGCCGCGACAGCGTGCTGTTCGCGAAGCCCGCGAGATCGCTCATGCGGAGAGTGCGATCCTCGGCCTGGGAGAGGGCGAAGAGGATCCCGAAGTCGAAATGGCTGATCCCGGAATCGCGCTTCAATTGCGCGTCGAGCGCCGCGGGCACCCATTCGAGGAGTGTCGCGAAGGCCGACCAGGTCGCGAGCTCGTCGCGATCCAACTCGTCGGCGGAGTCCGGGGCAGTCATGCGCCCAGACTAGCGAAAACTTGCTCAGGAAAGTGAATCGGCGTAACGTTCACTTTCTCAGGAAAGTAAATTGCTGCGAATGGCAGCCGGGAAGGACGACATACGACATGGACCTCGAGCTCGCAGGCAGGAGAGTGTTCGTCAGTGGATCCACTCAGGGGATCGGGTACGCCGTGGCCGAGGCATGTCTGGCCGAAGGCGCGTCGGTCGTCGTCAACGGGCGTGGCGAGCGTCGCGTCGCCGACGCCGTCGAACGACTTCGCGCATCAGCCCCTGGCGGCGACGTGTCGGGCATCGCGGCCGACCTCGCCGACGCCGTGCAGACGCGCTCGCTCCTCGACGCGCTCGGGGAGGTCGACGTGCTGATCAACAACGCCGGGCTCTTCGACGTCGCACCGTTCGCCGACATCGATGACGAGGACTGGTCGCGGTACTTCGAGATCAACGTCATGAGCAGCGTCCGCCTGTCGCGGCGACTCCTCGAGCCGATGCTCGAGAAGGGCTGGGGGCGGATCATCTTCGTCGGCACCGAGTCGGCGATCGACGTGCCCGGCGACATGATCCACTACGGCGCCACGAAGGCCGCGTCGCTCGCGCTGAGCAACGGACTCGCCAAGCTCACCCGGGGCACCGGAGTCACCGTGAACACCGTCCTCGGCGGACCGACCTACTCCGACGGGGTCGCTGCGACGGTCGAGCAGATCGCGTCCGCCCACTCGATGGACCCCGACGAGCTGAAGTCGAGCCTCGTGCGCAGCTCGTCGCTCATCCAACGGTTCATCGAACCCTCGGAGATCGCCAGCCTGGTCGCGTACCTGGCCAGCCCGCTCTCGTCGGCGACGAACGGGGCTGCCCTCAGGGCCGACGGCGGGGTGCTCCCCACCGTCAGCTGAGTCGGCGTCAGCGCTCCCGCACGATGCCGTCGGCCCGCACCGCCACCCACTGCACGAGCGGCAGCATGTGCTCCATGAGCTCCCGGCCGAGGTCGGTCAGCGCGTACTCGACCCGCGGCGGCACCTCGGGATACGACGTGCGCGCGACGATGCCGTCGGCCTCGAGGGTGCGCAGCGTCGAGGCGAGCATCTTCTCGCTGATGCCCTGCACCTCGCGGCGCAACTCGCCCCACCGGTGCGTGCCGTCGGTGAGGGCGAGCAGCACGAGCACACCCCACTTGCTCATGATGTGATCGAGCACGACGCGCGTCGAGCACCCTTCGGAGAAGACCTCGCCCGATGTTTCGCGGATCTCCGCAAGACTTACCACCATGCCCGTACCCTACCGGGCGGCAGTGAGCGCGGCACCCTCCCTCGGCTGCAGTGCGTCGAGCGGGTAGGAGCGAAGCGGGAACGGCGCGGGCGTCTCGGTGAAGAACGAGTACGAGACCGCGCCGTCCACGTCGTGATGACGCACCCAGGCGCGGGTGTACGGACCGCCGGCACCGACGTGCTCGACCACGATGAAGTCGTACGGCGCCGAGGCATCCGCGATTCGGATGCCTCGGGCCGCGACGGCACCGGACGGAGCGGCCAGCAGCGCGAGGTAGCCGTCGACGCCGTCGGCGACGGGGACCGCCGGGTCGATGTCGTCGAGCGCGGATGCCGCGAGCCGAAGCACCGAGAACGACGCGACGGTATCGGATGTTGCGTACATGGGACTCCAATCGGGGAAGGGTGAGCGGGATGCCGCATCTCGGGGCGGCACCCCGCTCTGCCCTGGGAACGACCGTGGACCGATCGCCGAGCCCCAGGGCGGCTTCGAGGTCACGGGCTCTCGACGGCCCGCGACGGTGCTCGCGAGGTTGCTCGCGACGTCACCAGCGGCGCTCGACCTCTTCGACGTGGCCGAAGACGTCGCTGAACTCCACGACGTCGCCGCCGTCGAGCTGGATGACGCCCGAGTAGTGGCCGAAGCACGTGTCGCTGCGACTCAGGATGATCCACCGGTCGAACGCGTGCTTCAGGTGGCGCTGCGGCGTGAACTCGACCGAGACTCCGGGGCCGCGCAGCGTCCACGGGGCGAGCCAGTCGCTCGGGTCGTAGCGCCAGTCGAGGTGCGAGCTGATCTTCGTGAGGCGGCCGTCGATCCGCACCCAGTTCTCGGTCGAGGGCGTGCCGTCGGTCCACTTGCCGCCGAACTGCAGGCCGAGCTCCTCGCCGTTCGCGGTTCGGCCGTTGCCGGCGCCCCAGTTCCAGAACGTGAAGTACGGCCAGCGACCGCGACCCCGGTCGTGCACGGCGTACGACGTCGCCGCCTCGATCTCGTGCGTCACCCCGTCGACGACGATCACGCCCTCGGCGCGCAGGCAGTTGTCCTTCTTCGTGTACTGGAACTTGCGGTCGCTCCAGGGAACGACGACGCCCATCGACTCGTGGCCGTCTTCGGCGAGCACCCGGACGTCGACCTCGATGCGGGGCGACCGCGCGTGCAGCACGGTGTCGTCGCCGGCCGGGGTCATGCGCACCACGACGTCCTTGCGGGATCCCTCCATCGGCTCGCCGAGTCGGCGGTCCTTCAGGCCGCCGCGCTTCGGGAACCAGGTGTTGCCGCCCTGCCGGATCTCCTCGTACGTGGATCGGTCGAGGTGGGTGACCGAGACGTTGGCGCGGTAGTCGTGGTGCGAGATGTTCATCGTGAAGATCAGCGTCGGCGTCACGATCGACCAGTACTCGAAGCGCTTGTTGCGCCCCCACCCGCGCAGCTGCGTGCGGTGCAATGCGGTGCGCGTCCACCCCACGGCCGCCGGGTTGAGCAGCCCGTTGTCGAGGCAGAGGTCGACCGGGGCGGTGATCTCGCGCTCGGTGATGCGTTCGCCGCCCGGCATGACTTCCTTGACGGGGAGTCTCACTGACGTTCTCCATTCATTCGGTTCATTCGATGTTCGACTGCAAGCACGGTCGTTCCGCGGTCGAGCCGCGTCATCCCTTCGTGGCGCCGTCGGCGAGGCCGCGGATGAGCCACTTCTGCACGATGAGGGCGAGGATGACGACCGGCACGACCGTCACCATGCCGGCGGCCGAGAGCGCGCCCCAGTTCGCCCCGGTCTCGGTGTCGCCGGCCATGCCCGCGATGGCGACGGGGATCGTCGTAGCGTTCCGGTTCGTCAGCACGAGGGCGAAGAGCAGTTCCTCCCAGGCGAGGATGATGCTGAAGATGAAGGTCGAGATCAGGCCGGGCGCCGAGATCGGCACGATGATGCGGAAGAAGGCACCCATCCTCGAGCAGCCGTCGAGCATCGCCGACTCCTCGAGCTCCTTCGGCAGCGCGAGGAAGAACCCGCGCATGAGCCACATGACGTACGGGATGACGAACGAGCAATAGGCGAGGATCAGCGTGATGTGAGTGTCGGTGATGCCGAGCGTGCGCGCCACGAGGAACATCGGCACGGCGAGCGCGATGGGCGGCACCCCGCGCGACACGAGGATGAGCACGCCGATGGTCGCCGCGCCGCGGATCTTCAGGCGCGAGAGCGCGTAGCCGGCCATCGCGCCGGCCACGAGCGAGACGATGCCGGCACCGAGCGCCACGATGATCGTGTTGATCAGCTTCGGTCCGAGGTCGCCGCGCTCGAAGGCCGAGAAGTACTGGTTCAGCGTCGGCTCGAAGAAGATCGTCGGCGGAACCGTGAAGATGTCGCGCTGCTCCTTGAACGACGTCAGCAGCATCCAGAGCAGGGGCAGCAGGAAGAGGATGCAGATGATGACGCCCGACCAGATGCGGGCGCGTTCGCCGCGGGTTCGCGGGGCGACCGGGGCCGGCGCCCGCTCGGCGGAGGGCAATTGCCCGTCCCCGGTGCGCGTGCGGGAATCGGTGCGCCTCCGATCGGTGAGGGTGCTCACAGTCGGTCCTCCAACTTCTTGCTGCCGTAGAGAAAGACGAAGGTCAGCGCCATCGTGATGACGAGTACGATCACGGCCATCGCCGACGATTCGCTGAACTTCAACAGGCGGAAGGCCTGCTGGTAGATGTAGAGGTTCACGACGTTGGTCGCCTCACCGGGCCCGCCGTTGGTCGTGGCGAGCACGACGTCGAACATCTTCACGGCGCCGAGCCACCGCACGATGAACGTCGCCGCGATGATCGGTGCGAGCAGCGGCAGGCTGACGGAGCGCAGCGTCTGCCACCAGTTCGCCCCGTCGACCTTCGCCGCCTCGAAGATGTCCTTCGGCAGCGCGAGCAGCGCGGCCGAGGCGATGAGCGCGACGAAGGGAACGGAGCGCCACGTGTCGATCAGCACGATGCTGACCATCGACATCGTGGCGTCTCCGAACCAGTCGATCGGCGCGACGCCGAACAGCCCGAGGAACCAGCTGACCCCGCCCCAGAGCGGATCGAGGATCATCTTCCAGATGCCGCCGGAGACCACCGGCGCCACGACCATCGGGATGAGGAAGAGCGCGCGGATCGCTCCGCGCCCCTTCCACTCCGCGTTCAACAGGTACGCGATGGCGAAGCCCAGGACGATCTGGAGCGGCAGGGCCATCACGAGGTAGATCGCGGTGACGACGAGCGAGTTCTGGAACGTCTCGTTCTCGAAGGCCGCGGTGTAGTTGTCGAAGCCGGCGGGGCCCGACGGTGCGAACGACGCGAGATCGAACTCCGAGAAGCTGATCTGGAGGGTGTACATCAGGGGGTACGCCAGCACGGCGACCAGCAACAGCGTCGCGGGGAGCATGAACGTCCACCGGCTGATGATGTCGCGCAGCCGCGATCGCTGTCGTGCCCTGTTGCTGCTTCTCGAGAGTTCGATGCTCATGCGTCTGCTTCTTCTACTTCTTCAACAGTTCGTCGATCTGCGTGGCGGCCTTCTCGAGCGCCTCGGCCGAGGAGACCTGCCCCTGAACCGCCGCGCTCGTCTGGTCGGCGAGGATCTCCTGGATCGCGTTCGACTCCGGGGTGCGCGGGCGCCACATCTCGCCCTCGGCGGCGACGTCGTACGCCTCCTGGAGGGTGGTCAGGACGGGCACGAGCCACTCCTCGCTCGGAGCGGTCGCGAGCGTGGACTTGCGAGCGGGGAAGGAGCCGAGCGTGTTGGTGGTCCAGACCTCCCCCTCCTTCGAGCTCATCCACTGGAGGAAGGTCCAGGCGGCCTCGGGGTTCTTCGAGTTCTTGAAGACCGAGCCGCTCCAGATGCCGCGGTGGGTGCTCGCGCTGACGTCGCCGGCGGGCATGGTCTGGATGCCGACCTGGTCGGGCGTGAGCGTGGTGACGGCCGGATCGACCGCGGCGCTCTTGTAGGCACTCCCCCACGTGAAGATCGTGGCGATCTTGCCCTGGCGGAACGCGTCGAGCGGTTCGGTGTAGTTGTAGGTGCCGGCACCGGGCGGCGCGTACTCGAGCAGGTCGACCTGCGTCTGCAGTGCCGCCTCGCCCTCGTCCGTCTCGAAGGCCGGGTCGAGCGAGTCGTCGAACAGCGCTCCGCCGTTGGAGTTCAACACGGCCTGCCAGAACGGCGGCGAGAGTGCGCCGCGCATCCAGGTGAGGCCGACGGCCCAGGAGTCGACCTTGCCGTCGCCGTCGGTGTCCTGCACGAGCTTCGGAGCCTCGTCCATGTACTGGTCCCACGTGAGCTCAGGAGTCGGGGCATCGAGGCCGGCCTTCGCGTAGAGGTCCTTGTTGTAGAACATCAGGAGCATGTTGGAGCGCAGCGGAACGCCGTACTGCCCGCCGTCCCACTCGCTCGATGCGAGCGGCGCCGTGTTGAAGTCGTCCCAGTCGTACTCGGGATCGGTCCACTCGTCGGCGTCGCCCTTCAGCTCGTAGAGCACGCCGGCGTCGGCGAGCTGCGGCGTCCACGGGTCGTCGAGCGTGATGAGGTCGTACTCGGGGTCGACATCGGTGCCGTTCAGCATGCCCTTGGCGAGCAGTTCGGTGTACGGAATCGAGTCGATGGTGACGTCGATGTACGGGTACTTCTCGTTGAACTCGGGAACGAGCTGCTCCTGCCACACCTGGGCGAAGGCGTCGTTCGACATCATCGTGATCTCGACGTGCTGGTCGGCGGTTCCGAGACCGCCGCCATCCGCGGCGGGAGCGTCGTTCGAGCCGCTGCACGCCGAGAGGGCGAGTACCGACATGAGGGTTGCTCCTGCGAGAAGCGTCACGCGATTCCGCGGACGCCTCCGACCTGTCTGAGTCATGCTGTTCATCTCCTCGTCGTTGAATGGATGCGCGCGGCTGCTCGGTGCAGAGCTTCCGGTCGGAGCGCCGCGAACTGCGCCGTGCTCCTCGATCCCGCTGGCGTCCGGGTCGTCCGGGCGGCGGCCGCAGAGACACTCAATCAGAACATTCCACATATTGCAACGTGGAAATACTGATTTGTGTCAACGTTGCAACATGCTTCACTACGATGTGAGCGTGGAACCGACTGACGACCTCCCCCCGCCGAAGAAGAACGGGCTGCCGACGCTGAAGGACGTCGCCGCCGTCGCCGGCGTCTCCTATCGCACCGTCTCCAACGTGGTGAACGGCCACAAGTACATCAGCGACGCCACGCGAACCAGCGTCGAGGCCGCCATCCGCGAGCTCGGGTACCGACCGCAGCACGCGGGACGGCAGCTCCGAAGCGGCCGGAGCAAGCTGCTGACGTTCTCGGTGCCGTTCATCTCGCACCCGTACTTCGCGCAGCTCGCGCACGCGGTCGTCACCGAGGCCGAGAAGGTCGACTACGACGTCGTGATCGACGAGACGCGCGGCCTGCTCGAACGCGAACTCCGCGTGGCGGCCGGCTTCCGCACGATCCTCACCGACGGCATCCTCTTCAGCCCGCTCTCGATCGATCTGGCGAGATTCGAAGCCGAGCGCGGCGATACCCCGCTCGTGCTCCTCGGCGAGCGCTTCCGCAGCGCGAAGATCGACAGCGTCGTCGTCGACAACGTGCAGTCGAGCTACGACGCGACCACGTGCCTCATCGAGGGAGGTCGGCGACGCCTCGCCTTCCTCGGCAAGGTGCAGGCGGGAACGATCGGCGCGGCTCCCGCCGACCTGCGCATGCGCGGCTTCCTGCAGGCGCTCGAGGCGCACAGCCTGAGCGCCGACCCGGCCCACATCATCGAGGTCTCGCGATGGGATCAGCTCCACCCCGACGGCGACTACTCGCGCGAAGAGGGCTACGAGCGCACGAAGGAGCTCATCCCCCGCATCTCGGAGGTCGACGGCCTCGTCTGCGCGAACGACCTGCTCGCCATCGGCGCCCTCCGGGCGTTCCGGGAGGCCCGCATCAGCGTTCCCGACCAGATCGCGGTCGTCGGCTGGGACAACACGGCCGAGGCGGCGTACGCGGCCCCCTCGCTCACCACGATCGCGCCCGACCTGGGCGAGATCGCGCGGCTCGCCGTGCATGCACTGCTGCGGCGCCTCGATCATCCCGATGCCGTGCCGAAGACCGATTCGGTTCCGTACACGCTCGTTCAGCGAGAGTCGACCGGCGCTCCCGAGACATCGGCCTGAATTCTCGCAAAACTGACGAGATCGTGCGTACCTTACGTGAAAGTGGGTACCTCCAATGGGGAAGGTTTGCACGGGGCATCCGGTTGGCAGGTGGTGACCGCAACCGGAAGGACCGCTCCACCATGACCATCCTCATCACCGCTGCCTCGGGCCAGCTCGGCCGTCTCGTCGTCGACGCGCTGCTCGCGCGCGGCGCCGCGCCCACCGACATCGTCGCGACGGCCCGCGACACCTCGAAGCTCGAGCAGTTCGCCGCCCGCGGCATCCGCACCGCCGAGCTCGACTACGCACGCCCCGAGACCATCGCGCCGGCACTCGACGGCGTCGACACCGTGCTGCTCATCTCGGCATCGGTGCCCGGCGGGCGCGTCGCGCTGCACCAGAACGTCATCGACGCCGCGAAGGCCGCCGGCGTCGAGAAGCTCGTCTACACGAGCGCGCCCCGCGCCACCACGACGAGCCTCGTACTCGCGCCCGACCACAAGGCCACCGAAGAGGCCATCGCGGCCTCCGGCGTCCCCGCCGTGATCGTGCGCAACAACTGGTACACCGAGAACTACGCGGCGGATGTCGCGCGCGCCGCGTCGACCGGCGTCATCGCGTCGTCCGTGGGCGACGGTCGCGTCGCGAGCGCGACCCGCGCCGACCTCGCCGAGGGCGCCGCCGTGGTGCTCCTCGAAGACGGTCACCTCGGCGAGGTCTACGAGTTCGGCGGCGACGTCGCCTGGAACTTCGACGACCTCGCCTCCGCGGCCGGCGACGTGCTCGGCCGCGAGGTCGTGTTCACCCGGCTCACCACCGAGGAGCAGGTCGCCGCACTGCAGTCGGCAGGACTCGACGCCGACACGGCCGGGTTCGTCACGGCGATCAACACGGGCATCCGCGAGGGCGACCTCGCCGAGACCGATGGCACGCTCTCGCGCCTGCTCGGCCGCCCGACGACGACGCTCGTCGACGGGCTGCGTGCGGTCACCGCCGTGCAGGACGACGCAGCGGCCTGAACGAAGCGGCGGGGCGCGCTCCCACTCCACGTGGGGTGTCGCCCCGTCGCGCTGCTACCCGTTGCGGCGGCCGAAGCGAGCGAGCAGGTGCCATGCCTTCTTGACGTGCTGCGGGTCGAGATCGGTACGTGATCGCACCAGCCCGAGCCGGTGCGGGTCGAGTGCACCGCCCGCGTTCTCCGCGACGCCCGCAGCCAGTTCGGAGATGCGCTCACCTCGATACTCCGGGTGACTGCGCAGCAGTGCCGACGAAGCCGCATACCCGGAGTGCCACTCGATCGGGCAGCCGAGCCTCCGTGCGGCGGTCTCGACGCCCGAGTCGCGATACGAGGGATCGAGCACGAGCGCCTCGACATCCGCTTCGAGGTCGATCGGACCGTGCACCTGGGCTTCGACGTAGGCATCGAGCGGATCGTCGAATCCATACTCCTCGACGGCGTCGTCGAGGTCGAACCGGTCGGCGGTGCCGAAACGCGTCGGGCCGAGCACACTGTCGGGGACGCAGAACGTCGTGCGATCGAGCACGTCCTCGCGCAGCCGCAGGTGGCTCGAACCGAATCGCGGCGAGCCGCCGTACTCGTCGCCATCGAGGCTCAGCGAACCGTACTTCGGACGTGCCTCGGGTTCGCTCTCGTCGTAGTGGCCGCCGAACAGCCGGCGCTCCCACCGCCATCGATCACCGCCCGGCTTCGCAGTGAGCCCGCCGTTGCTGATGCCCGTCTCGAACTGGGATCGGTACGTGCGATCGAACGCGAGCGCCTCGATGACGGTGCCGCCCCGGTACAGCGCATCGGGGTGGAAGTGCACGGTGATCTTCGCCCCGCGCCGCAGCGCGCCGCCGGTCGAGACGGCGCGCACGTGGTCGAGTGCGGCTTCGATCCGGTCGTTCTCCTTCGACACGACGTCGATTCTGGCAGACGGTGCGAGCCGTCGACCGGTTGTCGACGGCCTACAAGGCGTTCGCGGCATCCGGTCGGGCACGCAAGACTCGACGGCATGCCCGTGACACCTCGACGCCTGGCCCTCGGCATGAGCCTGTGGATCCCGAACCTGTTCAGCGGCATCCGCGTGAAGCGATTCGCCCCCGACTGGACGAGCGCGACCGTCGAGCTGCACGTCAACGTCTTCACCCGCAACTACGTGAAGACCGCGTTCGGCGGATCGATGTCGGCCATGACCGACCCCTATTTCTTCATGCTCGTCATGCACCAGATCGGCCGCGACTACATCGTCTGGGACACCCGCGGCGAGATCGAGTTCGTCAAGCCCGGCCGCGGAGTGCTGACCGCGCACTTCGCGGTGTCGCCCGAGAAGACGGCCGAGCTCCGCGAGCGCGCACGCGGCGGCGCGAAGGTGCTCGAGTGGTTCGAGACCGAGATCACCGACGGTGACGGCGATGTCGTCGCCCGGGTGCGGCGCGAGGTCTACGTGCGCGAGAAGAAGCGCGTGACCGCACCCGGCTCCGTCTCGTAGTCGCGCGTCGATCCGGCGTCGGAGCGCGCTGCGAGTGCGATGCCGACGGTGCGGGCGCTGACGGCGGGGCGCTGCCAGAGCATCCTCCGAGCGTTGCCGTCAGAGCTGTGCCAGGTCCCCCTCATCAGTGAGGGGGAACTGGCATGCGCGTTGCCGAGATCTGCTTCGCGGCCGAGGGCCGTTCGAGGTCGAGCACGAATCGACCGCACGAGACCGAGCGAGTGACGGATGCCGCGGCATCCGCTCAGCGCTTGACGTCGTAGACCTGCTTGACGATGCCGTTCGAGTAGGCCTCGCACTCGACGAGGTCGAGCTGCGTGTGCGGGTCGCCGTCGCCGAAGAGGCGCTTGCCGTCGCCGAGCAGCACCGGGAAGACGAGCAGGTGGTACCGGTCGACGAGGCCGGCCGCGGCGAGGCCCTTCGCGAGGGTCGCGCTGCCGTGCACGATGATCGATGCGCCGTCGCCCTCCTTGAGCTTCGCGACGTCGTCGAGCGAGCGCAGCACGTGGGTGTTGTTCCACTCGGGGTCGGTCAGCGTGCTCGAGACGACGTACTTCGGCATCGCGTTGTACTCGGCGAAGTCGTCTTCCATCGTCGGCCAGATCGGTGCGAACTCGTCGTAGCTGACCCGTCCGATGAGCATCGCTCCCGCTTCGAGCTGCTCCCGGCCCTTGAGCTCGTAGGCCGCTTCGACGAAGGGGACGTCCTTGAACGTCCAGCCGGCCCGCGGGTGCGATCCGCCGCCGGGCGAGTCGATGACCCCGTCGAGGCTGATGAACTCGGTGACGATAAGGGTGCGCATTTCGTGATTCCTTCCGAGTCGGTATCTCCGCTCTCATTCTGGACGTCGAACGGGAACGCGCCAGATCGACATCGAGCAAGAAGCCAGCACCAGCACCAGCACCAGCACCTGCACCTGCACCTGCACCTGCACCTGCACCTTGTGAGGCTCACCCCGGCGGGCGGATACTGACGCCATGGCTCCGGCCGACACGCTGCAGGTCATCGACTGGGTCGCGCGCTACGACGAGCTCGCGGCCCGTCGAGCCGTGCTCACCGCCGGTGAACTCGACGCCTTGGGCCTCGCAGCGTGGTTCCTCGGCCGTGAAGCCGAGAGCGAGCGTGCATGGGATGACGCGCACCTCGCCTACCTCGACGCCGGCGACGCGGATGCCGCGATCCGCTGCGTGTTCTGGCTCGGCTTCACCCTGGCCGACCACGGCGAGGCCGTGCGGGCGGGCGCGTGGATGGCGCGGCTGTTCGAGCTGACCGGCTCCGTCGAGGCGACGCCGGACAACGCCGCGACGGCGGCGCTCTGCCGGGCGGTCGGGGCATTCGCGAGTGGTGAGTTCGAGGCATCCGTCGACCTCGGCGAGCGCGCGGTCGACCTCGCACATCGCACCGGAGACGTCGACACGGAGGTGCTGGCGACCATGGGCCTCGGGCGTGCGCTCATTCACGCCGGCCGCATCGGCGAGGGCTTCGCGTGCATGGACCGCGTCATGCTCGCCATCTCGTCGGGCCGGGTGAGCGATCGGGTGGCCGGCCCCGCCTACTGCGCCGTCATCGCGAGCTGCCTCGATCGCTGGGACGTCGATCGTGCCCGCGTCTGGACCCGCAGCCTCGGCGACTGGTGCGACGCGCAACGCGGGCTCGAGCCGTTCCGCGGCGAGTGCTCCGTGCACCGGGCGGGCGTGCTGCGACTGCTGGGCGAGTGGCCCGAGGCCGTGCTCACCCTCGAAGCCGTCTGCGAACGCGAACGCCGCGCCGAGACGCTCGAAGACGCCTACTACGGGCTCGGCGAGCTCTGCCGGCTCGTCGGCCGCCGTCGCGACGCCGAGGCCGCGTACCGGCGGGCTGCCGAGCTCGGGCGCGAGGTGCAGCCCGGCTTCGCACTGCTCGCACGCGACGCCCGACGATTCGCGGCCGCCCGCAGTGGCGTCGCCCGTGCACTCGAGACGAACCCGGTTCCAGGAGCCCGAGCCGAACTGCTCGCCGCGCAGGTCGAGCTCGAGGTCGAGCACGGTGACCGCGCGGTCGCCGCCCGGGCCGCGACCGCGCTTCGCGCGATGGCCGAGCAGCTCGGCACCGTCTACCTCGAGGCGCAGGCCGACCGAGCAGAGGCCCGACTCCTGATCGGCACGGATGCCCCGGAGCAGGCGCTGCCCCTGCTGCGCCGGTCGTGGGCGGTCTGGCGCCGACTCGAGGCCCCCTACGAGGCGGCCGTCACCCGTGTGCTCATGGCGCGGGCGAACCGAGCCTGCGGCGACGAGGAGGCGGCGCAACTCGAGTTCGACGCCGCACGCACGGTGCTCGCGGGGCTCGGTGCCGTCGCCGACCTCGACCGACTCGAACGCCTGGCCGCCGAGAGCGGGGGTGCCGCGGCATCCGCCGGCCTCACGAGGCGCGAGCTCGAGGTACTGCGACTCGTCGCGAGCGGCCGCTCGAACCGGCAGATCGCGGGAGACCTGTTCCTCAGCGAACGCACCGTGGCGCGGCACGTCAGCAACATCCTCGGCAAGCTCGGCCTCGGCAGCCGGTCCGCCGCCACGGCCTTCGCGTTCGAGCACGGGCTGAACACGCCGAGCTGAGCGCCCGGCCGGATCGGGCGTTCCCGATCTGGTCATTTCTGCCGACGCGGCCACCCTGCGCCGTCCGTAGCGTCGCGTGAAAAGGAGGGCCTCATGTCCACCACCATCGACACCGCGGTGATCGGCGCCGGCGCCGCCGGCCTGATCGTCGGCAAGCACCTCGCCGATCACGGCGAACGCTTCGAGCTGTTCGACGAGCACCCGCGCGTCGGCGACTCCTGGCGCGAGCGCTACCGCTCGCTGCGGCTGTTCACCCCGCGCCCGTACATCAGCCTGCCCGGCCTGCGCATCGACGAGGGCCGCTTCGCGTACCCCACCGGCGCGCAGATGGGCGACTACCTCGAACGCTACGCACGGCATTTCGCACTGCCCGTGCGCCGCTCGACGAGGGTCCTGTCGCTGACTCGCACCCGCGACGGCCGGTTCCGCCTCGAACTCGGGAACGGCGACGAGGTGACGGCCGAACGCGTCGTCGTCACGACGGGTGCGCACCGCATCCCCGTCGTGCCGCCGTTCGCGAGCGAGCTCGATCCGTCGATCCGCCAGCTCCACTCGCTCCACTACCGCGGGCCCGAGCAGCTCGCCGACGGCCCCGTGCTCGTCGTCGGCGCGGCCAACTCCGGCACGGACATCGCACTCGAAGCCGCGCGCAGCGGCCACGCGGTCACGCTCGCCGGACGGCATCCGGGTCACGTGCCGGTCGACATCGACACCCCGATCGGCAACCTCCTGGCCGGCGTCTTCATCTCGCGCCTGCGCCGGATGACGATCGACACCCCGAAGGGCCGGGCGATGAAGCGCGCCGTGCTCGCCCACGGCGTGATGCTCGTGCGCAACAAGCCGGCAGCCCTCGAGCGGGCGGGCATCGTGCAGCTCGGCCGGATCACGGGCGTCGGGCCCGACGGCCCGGTCAGCGCCGACGGCACGGTCGTCGAGGCGGCGACGGTCGTCTGGTGCACGGGCTCGCGACCCGACCTCGGCTGGATCGACATCGACGGCGTCATCGGCCCCGACGGCCGCCCCGTCGAGGAGCGCGGCATCGCGAGCGGATGCCCCGGACTCGCGTTCGTCGGCATGCCGTTCCAGTACTCCGTGGCATCCGCGACGCTCATGGGCATGGACCGCGACGCGCGCTTCGTCGTGGACGCGCTCAGCAGCGCGCCGCGCGCTGCCGTCGCGAACGCCTGACCCCGCGGCATCCGCTCTTCGGAGGCAGAGGTCCGCGCCGTCCCGCCGACTTGACCACCACCGGGCCCTGTGTTCGGATGAGCAGCATGCAGATCTTCGCCGGATGGGTCGTCGTGCTCGCCGGCGCTGCCATGACCACGTGGTCCACGCAGCTGCTCGTGCGGGCGAATCCGGGCCGACGGATTCCGTATCTCGTCAGTCCCGAGCAGACGCCGCGGCGGTCGATCCTGTTGCGCGCGGGCGGCGCGGGCGTGCTGGTTCTGGGCGCCGCACTCCTGGCCCCGCTGATCGACGTCTTGGGCGTTGCGCTGATCGTCTGCGGCTTCCTGCCGTCACTGGTGTGGATCGCGATCCACAACCGCCGAGCGGCGGCCAGTGCCGAGGCGGACGCCCGCTAGCTCGACGACGTCACGCGGATGCCGCGACATCCGCTCTACGATCGCACCATGAGCGAAGCGCGGGACCCGGACGGATCCGAGGAGTCGAACCGACCCGACGGACCGTGGTGGACGGGCGAGGACGAGGTCGGCGGCATCGGGTTCGCACGGTTCTTCGCGTACACGGGCCTGTTCATGGCGATCGCCTCGCTCGTCATCGCCGTGATGGCACCGCTCGAGGGCGACGCGCTCCGCACGGTGTGGATCACGGGCTTCGCGGCGACGTCGATGTGGATCGCGTTCATGGCCGCACCCCGGTACCGCAGGGAGGGCGTGCGGGTCTCCCCCGCGGTGCCGATCACGATGGCGCTCGGCGGGCTGACGATCGCGATCATGATCTACGCCTTCGCCGCGATCGCGCTCGCCTCGACGGGCGTCGAGCTTCCCGCTCCGGCGCACTGGTTCGGCGGGCCGACCGCGCCGAGCGGCGTGAACGTCTGACCCCTCGCCGCAACTCGACGTCGCAGAACGTCACACGGAGGCCGTGACCCGGCGTCATCCGACGACGCGATGCGCCACCCGACGACACCGAACGGGCGCCCCGCGCGTCGTATGCCGTCATAGGCATTCACAGTGCGACACGCGTCGCACCGCGGCATCCTGCGCTCAATACGGTCGTGCTCATGCACCGAATCCGCACCTCCTCCGCGCCGTTCGGAGGCCGTCGTGGCTGACCTCGACTGGCTCTCGATCGCCGCGTTCGCCCTCATCGCCGTGCTCTTCGTCGGGCTCTTCCTGCTGCGCCGCGCCGGAGCGAAGTTCACGCTGCTCACGGTCATCGCGCTCGTCGTCGGCATCGGCGTCGGCCTCGCGTTCCAGGGGCACCTCGACTACGTCGACGTCATCGGCACGATCTACGTCAACATCATCACGGCGGTCGTCGCGCCGCTCATCATCGTCTCGGTGCTCTCGAGCGTCACCTCGCTCGGCAGCCTCGCGAAGCTGCGCACGATCGGCCTGAGCTCGGTCTTCTGGCTGCTCACCACGAACCTCATCGCGATCCTGCTGACCCTCGGGCTCGCGCTCGCGACGGGCATCGGCAAGGGGGCGAACCTCGAACTCGCGGGCGTCGACGGAACGGCGCTCACCGGACTCCTGGCCCCGCTCGACGAGGTCATCGTCGGCCTCTTCCCGCACAACGTCGTCGGCGACATCTCGTCGAACAACATCATCGCGATCATCCTCTTCACGCTCCTGATCGCGATCTCGTACCTGATCGTCGCCGACCGGAACGCCGAGAAGGTGCGGCCGTTCAAGGAGTTCGTGGATGCCACGCGGCGGGTGCTCTTCAAGGCCGTCGGGTTCATCATCGCCCTGACCCCGTACGCGGTGCTGGCGCTCGTCGCCGTCACGACCTCCACGGCGGTGGCCCGCATCGAGACGGCGCTCTCGCTCGTCGGCGTGCTCGTCATCGCGCTCGTCGCCTGCTTCGTCGACGCCTACCTCGTCAACGGCGTGCTGCTGCGGGTCTTCGCCGACCTGAACCCGCTGCGGTTCTTCCGCCTGCTGACCCCGGCGCAGTACACGGCGTTCACGACGCAGTCGAGCATCGGCACGCTGCCGCTCACGATCTCGACCCTGACGCGCAAGATCGGCGTCTCCGACGAGGTGGCGGGCTTCACCGCCCCGATCGGCACGACCATCGGCATGCCCGGCTGCGCCGGCATCTGGCCCACGCTCGTGGCCGTCTTCACGGTGAACGCCCTCGGCATCGAGTACACGCCGCTCGACTACGTCGTGCTCGTCGTGCTCGGCCTGCTCGTCTCGCTCGGCACCGCCGGCGTTCCCGGCACCGCGATCGTGACGGCGACGGCGGTGTTGACCGCGGTCGGACTGCCCGTCGAGGTGCTCGTGCTGCTCATTCCGATCAGCGCCATCGCCGGCACCGCGAGCACCATGGCGAACGTCACCGCAGCCGCCACGAGCGCCGCGATCGTCGCGCGCCGCGCGGGTGCGCTCGACGACGAGATCTTCGCCGGCCGCGCCGTGCACCGCGACGACCTCGGCGAGGACGTCCCCGTCGAGACAGCCCATCACGGCGTCGAAGCCGATGCCGCTGCGCCCGACTCCGCCACGACCGAACTCGCCGCCCGCCGCTGATGCGGCCGACCAGAAGGACGACCCTCATGACCTCCCGATTCGACAGCGCTCGCCGCGCTCGCGGCCTCCGCGGCTTCGCGGCGACCCTCGTGCTCGCGATCACCGTGCCGACGCTCGTGCTCATCAGCAGCAGCCCCGCTTCCGCCGCAGGCGACGTCTGCGACCTCTGCTCGATCAACTTCGACCTCGGCGCCTGCGAGAACGCCGGCGGGTACCCGTACGACAGCACGCAGGAGGACCCGCCGCCCGCGCTCGGCGGCGGCAGCGCTCCGGCGCCCGCCCCTGCACCCGCTCCGGCTCCTGCTCCGGCTCCGGCGCCCGCACCTGCTCCGAACGCCGGCACCTCCGGCGGCACGACGGGCTCGACCGGGGGCAGCTCGTCGGGTTCGTCGGACGACTCGGCCGACGCCGCCCAGACGCCGGCCGGCGCTGCGGCACCCGCGGCCGTCGCGGCCACGGCTCCCATCGCCCCGGCTGCGCCGCGCCTGACGGCCAAGGGCAGCTCGCTCACCGTCACCTGGGCCGCACCGGCCGACGGCGGTTCCCCGGTGACGGGCTACAGGCTGTCGCTCAACAAGGGCACCGCCATCCCCCTTGCGGCGAGCGCCACTTCGCACACGTTCAAGGTGCTCGGCGCCGGCGCCTACACGGCGACGCTGATCGCCACGAACGCCGTCGGCGAGTCGCCCGTATCGAGCGTGTCGAAGTCGGTGACCATCAGCGCATCGACCGCCGAGCCCACCGCTCAGGCCGTCGAGACCGCCGCCGCCACGAGCGGCGGGGCACCCGAATGGCTCGCCGGCGCCGGCATCCTCGTCGCCCTCGTCGCCGTCGGAGCACTCGCACTGCTCGGACAGCGACTGTTCGCCCGGCGCCGCACGAGCGCGGCGCCCGTCAGCGACCAGCCCGACGAGACATCCGTGCCCGAATGACCGGCCCGGCCCACCCCCACCAGAAAGGAAGCACCGTGCCCGACCACCAGCGCCCCACCCAGAGGCGGGCGGCGATGCTGACTGCCCTCGCCATCGCCGGCACCGTCGTGCTCGGCGGTGTCGCGGCGGCCCCGGCCACCGCAGCCCCCGCGAGTCCGACCGACACCGTCGACTACTTCGACGACGCCTACGAGGGCCTCGGCTCCGACAGCGTCTACGAGACCGTCACGTTCGAACGGTTCGAGTACCTGCTCGGCCAGGAGGGGCGCTTCGCGTTCCTCATCGGCGGACCCGAGGACGCGCAGACGGCGGCGACCGTCGGCCCGATCAACGACGTCGCGAAGGCGGCCGGAGTCGAGCGGATCTACAACTTCGACCCGCGCCTCGACGGCGACCGACTCGACATCCGCACGACGACGAACGCCGACGTCGCACCGCTCTGGGCCCGGCTCGTGGCGAACGCACTCGGCAAGGACACGCAGACGCCGTTCGACGGCACCGACGACCCGACGCTCTTCGTCTACGACTCGGCCCACGTCGAGGGCGGCGCGGAGGACCGCATCGTCTCGGCGATCACCACCCCGGTGACCGCGGAGCAGCTCGCGGACCCGGCCGCGCTCACCGCCTACAAGGCCGAGGTCGCCGCGGTGCTCGGCACGGCAGCCGACCTCGACACGAGCGACCAGTTCACGTTCACCGAAGAGGTCGTCAACGCCAAGCACGCCTCGGCCTACGGCGGCCGCGACGTCTACGGCGGCGCCACGGTGCTGGGCGAAGCCGATGCCGACTGGCGCGTCCAGACGGTCACCTACCCCGAGCTCGTGAACCTGCTCGAGAGCGACGGCGACTACGTGCTGCTCTTCGGCGGCACCTGGTGCCACAACACCCGCGCCGTGCTGAAGGAGGTCAACCGGCAGGCGGTCGCGAACGACGTCGCGAAGGTCTACTTCTTCGACCTGCGCCTCGACGGCAACTCGGGCAACGACCTGCACATCCGCGACACCGGCTCCGAGTTCGCCGACTTCTACGGCGACCTCGTCACCAAGTACCTGCCGAACCTCGTGACGCAGTACGTGCCGGGCGTCTCCGGCCAGGTCGACTACTTCCCGGGCGGCGACACCTCGAAGGCCCTCGCGACCGCGAAGAAGCTGCAGGTGCCGTACCTGCTCGAGTACGACCGCTCGCGCACCCTGGGCGGCCAGCCCGCGCCGATCGCACAGCAGTGGATCCACTCCAACGGCGACGGCACGTACAAGGAGTACATGACCGAGTGGTGGTACGTGAACGACCTGCCCGGCCGTTACGCCGACCGGCCCGACCCCGCCGGGCTCGCCGCCCAGCTCGCGTTCGCCGATGAGGCCATCGCCGCCCTCGGCACCTTCTTCGACGCGCTGCCGTACGACCCCGAGGTCGTCGCCGCCGCACCCGACGCGCCGGCCGCCCCCGTCTCGACGGTCGCCGGCGCCGGTGTGACCGTGTCGTGGACGGCACCCGCCGACGGCGGCTCGCCGATCACGGAGTACCTCGTCTCGCTGAACGGCGGCGCCCCGGTCTCGGCGCCCGCGGGCACGACGACGCGCACCTTCACCGGGCTCGCAGCAGGCGAGTACACCGCGACGGTCGCCGCCCGGAACACCGTCGGCACCTCCGCGGCATCCGCTGCGTCGGCCGCCGTGACCGTGGCGGCGGCGCCCGCCGTCGACCCGACGACCGTGAAGGGCTCGGTCGCGGTGACCGGCGACCTCGTGCCCGGCGGCCGCATCACGGTCGTCGGCACGGGCCTCGCGCCCGGCACCGGCGGCTTCGCGGTCGAGCTCCACTCGACGCCGCAGACGCTCGGCTCCGCGACGACGAACGGCGACGGCGGATTCACCTTCACGGGAACCATCCCGGCTGCGACGCCCGCCGGCGCACACTCGATCGTCGTCACGATCGACGGCGTCGAGGTCGCGAGCGCGTCGATCACGGTCGCATCGGCCGGCTCCGGCGCGGGTTCGAGCGCGGGTCTCGCCTCGACCGGCACCGCGTTCGTCGACGTGCTCGGCTGGCTCGCGTTCGCGCTGATCGCCGCCGGCGGCGCGGCGTACGCGATCGTGCGGGTCCGGGCTCGGCGCGTGAACTGACGACCGCACGAACCGAACGGGGGTGGATGCCACGCGGCATCCGCCCCCGTTCTCGTCGCCCGGTGCCCTCGCGATTGTTGGGGAGAGTCCGACTTCCCGACGACGGTTGCCCGCGTCGGCACGGCACGTGCAGCATGATCGGTGCAGCGGAGTGACGACGTCAGGAGGACGCGTGGATTTCGAGGTCGACGACATCGAGCAGCGCGCGTCCGCCGGCACCCTGCCTCCGTGGGACGACGTCGAGTCGCTCGTCCACGCGGCCTATGAGCGCAACCGCGACGTCGACGAGGGCGACGTCGCCGACTACATCCCGATCCTCGGCGAGGCGGACCCTGCACTGTTCGGCGTCGCGGTCGTCGAGGTCGACGGCAGCGTGCACGACGCGGGCGACGTCGACCGGCTCTTCTCCATCCAGTCGATCTCCAAGGCGTTCGTCTACGCGCTGGCGTGCGAAGAGCTCGGCCACCAGCCCGTGCTCGACCGCATCGGCGTGAACAACACCGGCCTGCCGTTCAACTCCGTGATGGCGATCGAGCTGAACGACGGACACCCGCTGAACCCGATGGTCAACGCCGGGGCGATCGCGACGACCGCGCTCGTGCCCGGAGACGACGCCGACGCGCAGTGGGCGTTCATCGTCGCGGGCCTCTCCCGCTTCGCGGGGCGCGCGCTCCAGCTCGACGACCTGGTCTACCGGTCGGAGGCGGCGACGAACCAGCGGAACCGGGCGATCGCCAGGCTGCTCGAGAGCTACGGCCGGCTCGAACGTGATCCCCTCGAAGCGGTCGACGTGTACACGAAGCAGTGCGCGCTCCTCGTGAACGCCCACGACCTCGCGGTAATGGGCGCCACGCTCGCCGACGGCGGCGTGAATCCGATCACGGGCGTGCGGGTGGTCTCTGCCGAGGTGTGCCGTGACACCCTGGCGGTGCTCGCCGCGAACGGGCTCTACGAACGATCGGGCGAGTGGCTCTTCGAGATCGGACTGCCCGGCAAGTCGGGCGTCGCCGGCGGCATCGTCACCGTCTCCCCGGGCAAGGCCGGCATCGGCACCTATTCGCCGCGCCTCGACAGCGCCGGCAACAGCGTGCGCGGCCAACGCGCGACCGCCCATCTCTCCCGAAGCCTCGGGCTCAATATCTTCGCGTCCGCACCGCACGAACGCACCCAGGAACGGAGTCAGCCATGACCTCGAGCACGCGCTCACCGCAGACCGGCACGGCCGTGAAGGCATCGTGGGCGCCCATGATCGGGCTCTTCCTCGCCCAAGTGCTCATGTCGTTCAACGTGGCGGCCCTGCCCGTCTCGATCGGCGGCATGGTCGAGGAGTTCGGTGTGCCGCCGACCGCCGTGAGCACCGCGATCGTGACCTACGGACTCATGGTCGCGGCCCTCGTCATGGTCGGTGCGAAGCTCGGGCAGCGATTCGGCTGGGTGCTCGTCTTCCGCATCGTCGTCGGACTGTTCGGTCTGGCCGAGCTCATGATGGTGTTCGCTCCGACGATCGGGTGGGTCATCGCGGCCCAGGCCTTCGCCGGGGCATCCGCCGCCATCATCGTGCCGTCGCTCGTCGCGCTCATCGCCGAGAACTACCACGGCCCCCAGCAGGCGACCGCGATCGGCTCGCTCGGCTCGGCGCGCGCGATCTCGGGTGTGAGCGCGTTCCTCATCGGCGGCGCGCTCGGCACCCTGGTCGGCTGGCGTCCGGTCTTCCTCATCCTGCTCGTGCTCGCCATCGTCGTCTTCGCACTCAGCTTCACGCTGCGCTCCGACAGGGGCGACCCCGGCATCAAGATCGACCTCGTCGCCGCGCTCTTCATCGGTTCCGGCATCGTGCTGCTGACCCTCGGCTTCAACAACCTGAACACCTGGGGGGTCGTGCTCGCGACGCCGAACGCCCCGTTCGACGTGCTCGGCCTCTCGCCCGCACCGATCTTCGTGGTCGTCGGCCTCATCCTCGGCCAGGCGTTCTTCGTGTGGACGCGCCGACGCACTCGCGAGGGCAAGGTGCCGCTCGTGAGCCTCTCGGTGCTCGGCTCCTCGCGCGAACGCGCCGCGGTCTACGCGATGTTCGTGATCGTCTCGCTCGAGGCCGCGATCAACTTCACGGTGCCGCTGTACATCCAGATCGTGCAGGGTCGCACGCCGTTCGACACCTCGCTCGCGATGATGCCCTTCAACATCACGGTCTTCGTCACGGCGACGCTCGTGGTGCGGTTCTACCGGCGTTACGCACCCCGCACGATCGCGTTGTTCTCGTTCATCCTCACGACCGTCGCCCTGCTCTGGCTCTCCTTCGTGGTGTCGAACGACTGGGAGACGCTGCCGACCATCGCGGGACTGATCGTGTTCGGCATCGGCCAGGGCGCACTCGTCACGCTCGTCTTCAACGTGCTCGTGACGTCGGCGCCGAAGGAGCTCGCGGGCGACGTCGGCTCGATCCGCGGAACGACGCAGAACCTCGCGTCGGCCGTCGGCACCGCCATCGCGGGCGCGATGCTCGTCACGATCCTCAGCATGAACATCGCCCAGGCCGTCGTGAACGACGTCGAGATCCCCGATGAGGTGGTCGCCCAGGTCGACCTCGGCGAGGTCAACTTCGTGAGCAACGACCAGTTGCGCGAAGTGCTCGACGCCACGGACGCCACGGACGCCCAGGTCGACGCCGCGGTGCAGATCAACACCGACGCCCGGCTCAGCGCCCTGAAGCTCGGCCTGCTCATCATGGCCGGCGTGAGCGCACTCGCGATCATCCCGGCGAGCCGCCTGCCGAAGTACCGCCCCGAGGAGATTCCCGACCCGTCACCCGCGGAGTGACGCGACCGATCGGCCGCTCGGCTCGACCGCGCTGACAGCCGCCGACCGGAACGTCCCCCAGTCCGGGGGTGATTCGGGGGATTCCGTCCGTTTCCGAGATGCGGCGAACCTAGACTCCCTTCAACCCCAACGAGTCCGCGCCGCGCAACCCGAAATTCCGCCGTGGGCTCCCCGTGCCGACTCGATTCGGCGTACCCGAAGGACCCCATGAAACGCACGCTCTCCGCGCTCGTGATCGCCGTGCTCGGCGCCGGCATCGCCGTCGTCGGCACCGCCGCGCCGGCATCGGCATCGACGCCCTCGGTCACTGCGAGCTGCATCTCGCTCGACGTGAACCTCACCGGCTACTCGACCGACCCCGGCGCCGCCGAGGTCACCGAAGAGGTCGTCGTGACGCCCGCCGTCGACGAGGTGAGCCACACCGACTACCGGTACGAGAAGTGGAAGCTCGGCATGTGGCTGATCCCGTATGCGACGGGCGAGTTCCGCTGGGTCCACAAGGATGTCGGCGACTACGACGTCTACGACTGGGGCTTCTACAAGTTCACCGGCGCGACCCAGAAGCACATCGACGTCGAGGCGAAGCCCGCCATCACCGAGACCGTCGTCGTCACCCCCGCGGTGCCGGCGAACCCCACCCCCAACACGGTCACCGTCGAGATCGACGGCGACGTCGTCGTCGACACCGCGTTCGGCGAGTCGTTCGACCAGTCGTTCGCACTCGACAAGTTCACCGAGCAGCCGTACACGGTGACCGTCACCTCGTTCGACGGCGAGGGCGCCGGCACCTGGCAGGGCACCTCCTCGGCGTGCGCACTCGGTGCGGCGAACGCCGCCGCGGTCATCGCGGCCCCGAGCTGCGGCGTCGTCGACGTCACCGTCACGAACCCCGCCCTCGCCGCCGACGCGATCAACGCGACCACGTCGGCCGTGGTCTACATCGACGGTGAGGCGAAGCACTTCCTCGCGATCGCCGAGAACGGCGCCGAGCAGCGCACCATCTCGTTCGCCGAGGACTCCGGCGACCACGGGGTCGTCGTCCGCACCGGCCCCGCGCACGGCGACGTCGTGCTCGCATCGACGACCGTGCTGACCGACTGCGAGGAGAACGCGGGCCCCGTCGAGCCGATCGTCGGCGAGCTCTCGGTCACGGGCAGCCTCACCCCCGGCGGCGCCATCACCGTCACCGGCACCGGCTTCGCGCCGAACACGCAGTACGACGTCGAGCTCCACTCGACGCCCCAGGCGCTCGGCACTGCGACGACCGACGGCGACGGCGACTTCGTCCTCCCCGCCACGATCGGCGCCACCACCCCGGCCGGCGACCACGACGTGGTCGTGCTGCTCGACGGCGACGAGATCACGAGCACCGGCATCGTGGTCGCCGCGGCGAACACGCCCGGAGCGACGGGCTCGAACACGACTCCGGCTGCGGCCTCGACGGCCGGCGCGAAGTCGACCGCCGGCCTCGCCGAGACCGGCGTCGACGCGAACGGCATCATGCTGCTCGCCCTGGCGATGCTCCTCGCGGGCGGCGCCGCCTTCGGCATCACGCGCGCCGCACGCTCGCGCGCCTGACGCATCCGAACGACCGAGGCCCCGTGGCGCATGCCACGGGGCCTCTCGGCGTTCCGGCCGCTAGGCTCGACCCAGTGACACGGGGTGCCGTGCACCGCTTCACCCGAAGCGGGCATGGCTGAGAACACACCCGTCGAACCTGATCTAGTTCGAACTAGCGAAGGGATGTCGCGTTGAGCGATCGTCTGTCCATCGACCCTGCCCACTCGAGCGCACAACTGCTCGACCGACTCCGCGACCGCGTGCCGCTCGTGCAATGCATCACGAACACCGTGGTCTCGGGCTTCACCGCGAACTCGCTGCTCGCGATCGGCGCCGCCCCGGCCATGGTCGACATCGTCGGCGAAGCGGCCGCCTTCGCGCGAGTCGCGAGCGGCCTCCTCGTGAATCTCGGCACGCCGTCGCCCGAGCAGCGCGCCGCTGCTCGCGAGGCCGTCGGCGCCGCCCACGAATCGGGCACGCCGTGGGTGCTCGATCCGGTCGCCATCGGCGCCCTGCCCATCCGCACGGCGCTCGCGCACGAACTCGTCGAGCTGCGACCCGCCGTCATCCGCGGCAACGCGAGCGAGATCCTCGCCCTCGCGGGCGTCGGAGCGGGCGGCCGCGGCGTCGACGCCGCCGACTCGACCGACGCGGCGGCCGAAGCCGCCGCACTGCTCGCCGCCCGGTTCGGCTCGGTCGTCGCCGTGTCGGGTCCGGTCGACCTCATCACCGACGGACGCAGCACGGTGCGCATCTCGAACGGCGACCCCCTGCTCACTCGCGTCACGGGCGGCGGATGCGCCCTCGGGGCGGTGACGGCCGCGTTCGTCGCGATCGCCGACGACGCCTTCACCGGTGCGGTCGCCGCGACCCTCGTCTACACGGTGGCCGCGGAGGTCGCCGCGGCCGGCGCCGAGGGTCCCGGCACGTTCGCACCCAGGTTCCTCGACGCGCTCGCGGCAGTCGGCCCGGCAGAGGTGCGGGAGCGCGCACGCGTCTCGAGCACCGTCGGAGACGTCGCAGGGGCATCCGCCGCCGCGGCGTTCGGCGTCGTCGCCGGAGCCGACGCGTGAGCGCGCGCACGGCACTCGACCTCTCGCTCTACCTCGTCACCGACGCAGCTCTCTGCGGCGAGCGCGGTACCGTCTCCGTCGTGGCCGAGGCCGTCGCCGGCGGCGTGCGCGTGGTGCAGGTGCGCGACAAGGGCGCCGAGGCATCCGCACTGCTCGCCCAGCTCGAGGCTCTCGCCGACGTCATCGACGGGAGGGCGGCCCTGCTCGTGAACGACCGCCTCGACCTCGCGATCGCGGCGCGCGCGAGCGGCGTGCCCGTCGACGGCGTGCACCTCGGCCAGGGCGACGCTGCGGCCGCTATCGCGCGCGACCGGCTCGGACCCGACGCCGTCATCGGACTCACCGCGAACACGCCCGCCCACCTCGAGGCGCTGCGCCGGATGCCCCGTGGCACGGTCGACTACCTCGGGGTCGGCGTGATCCGTCCGACCGCGACGAAGCCCGATCACCCGCCGGCCCTCGGCATCGACGGATTCAGCCGCTTCGCCGCGGAGGCGGAACTGCCGTGCGTCGCGATCGGCGGCATCGTGCCGGCCGATGTCGCGCCGCTCCGCGAGGCCGGGGCCGCCGGCGTCGCACTCGTCTCGGCGATCTGCTCGGCCGACGATCCTCGGGCGGCCGCTCGAGATCTCGCCGACCGATGGGAGGCCGCGCGATGACCGCTCGAGTGCTGAGCATCGCCGGCAGCGACCCCTCCGGAGGTGCCGGCATCCAGGCCGACCTGAAGTCGATCTCCGCCGTGGGCGGCTACGGCATGGCCGCGATCACCGCATTGACCGCCCAGAACACGCGCGGTGTGCGCGACGTCCACGTGCCGCCGGCGAGCTTCCTCGCTGCACAGCTCGACGCGATCTCCGACGACATCACGATCGACGCCGTGAAGCTCGGCATGCTCGCGAACGCCGAGGTCATCCGCACCGTCGCCGACTGGCTCGAGCGCACCCGCCCGCCGATCGTCGTGCTCGACCCCGTCATGGTCGCCACGAGCGGCGACCGCCTGCTCGACGCGGACGCCGAGTCGGCGATGCGCGAGCTGCTGCCGCTCGCCGACCTCGTCACCCCGAACCTCGCCGAGCTCTCGGTGCTCGCAGGCTCCGGCGAAGGGCCGCCGGTCGTGGCGACGACCTGGCCCGAGGCGATCGCACAGACCGAGAGCGTCTCGGCGAGGTATGGGGTGCGAGTGCTCGCGAAGGGCGGCCACCTCGCCGGCGACACCGCGCCCGATGCGCTCGTCGACGCCGCCACCGCGACGATCGTCGAATTCGGGGGTGAACGCATCGCCACGACCGCGACGCACGGCACCGGTTGCTCGCTCTCGTCGGCGATCGCGACCCTCGCCGCCGAGCACGGAGACTGGCCGGCCGCGATCGCGGAGGCCCGCCGCTGGCTGCGGGAATCGCTGCGTCACGGCGAGGCCCTCGGGGTCGGCGGCGGGCACGGCCCGGTCAACCACTTCGCCGGCCTCTGGTCGCGCGGCGGCACTCGCACCGCGCCGACGCCGGCCGAGGTCGAGTTCGAGTGGTGGGCCGGCATCGCCGACGTGCGAAGCGAGATCGACGAACTGCTGTTCATCCGCGGACTCGCCGACGGTTCCCTCGCACGCGAACCGTTCCTCGCCTACCTCGCGCAGGACGCGCTCTACCTCCGCGACTACGCTCGCGTGCTCTCGGAGGCCGCGAGACTCGCACCGGATGCCCCGGCGCAGGCGTTCTGGGCGAACTCCGCCCACGGATCGATCGTCGGCGAGCTCGAGTTGCACGAGAGCTGGCTCGGATCGGAGGCCGGCACCGCGGCATCCGCATCGCCCGATGCGACGACCACCGCGTACCTCGACCACCTGCTCGCGACCGCGCAGCGCGGCGATCACGCCGTGCTCATCGCGGCCCTGCTGCCGTGCTTCTGGATCTACACCGACCTCGGCGAACGCCTCGCCGCGGGCGAGTTCGGCGAGACCGCCCTCGATCCGGGGCATCCGTACGCCTCGTGGCTCGCGACCTACGCCGATCCCGGCTTCGCCGTCGCGACGCGCGACGCGATCGGCTTCGTGACGCGGGCGGCCGCGGGCGCGACCCCCGAGCATCGCGAGCGGATGCACCGCGCATTCGTCGCCTCGGCGCGGCACGAGTCGGCGTTCTTCGCGGCGCCGCTCGCGGCCGCGGGGGCGTCGGCGACATCTGCGACGTCGACGCCGACCGGGGCGGTGACCGCGTGAGCGGCGGGGCGACGGCACTCGAGACGGCGCCCGCCGAGGGCGCCTCCTCCGACCCGGGGCGAAGCCGCCGTGCCGTCACCGCGGCGGCCTTCGGCACGGTGCTCGAGTGGTACGACTTCTTCCTCTACGGCACGGCGGCGGCGCTCGTCTTCCCGACGCTGTTCTTCCCCGGCGACGACCCGCTCACGAGCCTGCTGCTCTCGTTCGCCGTGTTCGCGACGGGCTTCGTGGCGCGGCCGCTCGGCGGCCTCGTCTCGGGACACCTCGGCGACCGCTTGGGCCGGCGCCGCGTGCTCGTGGCGACGCTCGTCACGATGGGCGTCGCCACCGCCCTCATCGGCCTGCTGCCGACGCACGCGCAGATCGGGGCGCTCGCGCCCGTGCTGCTCGTCGTGCTGCGGCTCGTGCAAGGGCTCGCGACCGGCGGCGAGTGGAGCGGCGCCGTGCTGCTCGCCCTCGAGCAGTCGCCCCTGCGGCGCGGGTTCCGCGGGGCGTTCATCTCGAGCGCGGTGTACGTGGGTCTCATCCTCGGCAACCTCGCCTTCATGCTGCTCGTCGCGCTCCTCGACGACGAGGCGCTCTTCGCCTGGGGTTGGCGCGTGCCGTTCCTCGCGAGCCTCGTGCTCGTCGCGATCGGGTGGCGACTGCGCCGCCGAGTCGACGAGTCGCCCGAGTTCGTCGCGATGCTCGAGGCCCGTCGTGAGGCGCGCAGACCCGTCACCGAGGTGCTCCGCCGGCCCCGAGGCGTCCTCGCCGTGTTCCTCGTGCGCGTCGGCGTGAACACCACCTTCTACGTCGTGTCGGTGTTCTGCCTGGGCTACGCGTCGACCGTCGTCGGCCTGCCGCGCGAGGTCACCCTCACCGCGCTGCTCGTCGGGGCCGCGGTCGCCGCGGTGCTGTGCCCGTTCTGGGGTGGGCTCGGCGATCGCGTCGGCCCGCGCCGACTCGTGGCGTGGAGCCTCGTCGCGTTCGCCGTGCTCGCCGCACCCCTCTTCCTCGTGCTCGACACGGGGTCGGCGGCGCTCGTCATCGGCGTCGTGGTCGCCGCGATCGGCATCGTGAACTCGGCCTCCGACGGAGTGCAGCCCGCGTACTTCACGGCGATGTTCGACACGCGCGTGCGGTACTCGGGCATCTCGATCGGTCGCGAGGCGGGAGCGATCGTCGGCGGCGGGCTCGCCCCGCTCGCGGCGACCGCGCTGCTCGCCCAGTTCGGGCACTGGTGGCCGATCGCCGTGATGATGGCCGTCGCCGCACTCGTCGGACTCGTCGGCACGGCGATCGCGCCGCGCGAGCGCGAGTAGGCGCGGGTTCGGCGGCACGGCCGACACCCCGAGACGCGAACGGGCCCGCCTCCATCT
>NZ_JBHURI010000033.1:0-44869 GCF_042673425.1 Agromyces sp. NPDC056965
GGCATCCGCTCGCTCGGGAACTCAGTACTGACGGTCGGGCAGTGCCTCGATGGCCTGCTCCTGGTCGAACGTCGTCTCCTCGGTGATGATGCGCTGCTCCACCGTGCCGCCGTCGTTCAGGGTGGTGATGATGTCGACGAGCTGCTTGCCGAGCAGGGGCGAGCACTCCACGATGAAGTTGATCTTGCCGTCGGCGAGGGCCTGCATGCCGTCCTTCACGGCGTCGACCGTGACGATCTTGATGTCTTGCCCGGGAACGAGCCCGGCCGCCTCGATCGCTTCGATCGCCCCGAGGCCCATGTCGTCGTTGTGGGCGTACACGAGGTCGATGTCGGGGTTCGACTTCAGCATCGCCTCCATGACCTGCTTGCCACCCGCACGGGTGAAGTCGCCGGTCTGGCTGGCCACGACCTCGAGGTTCGGGTTCTGGCGGATCGTGTCGGCGAAGCCCTCGGCACGGTCGATCGCCGGAGCGGCACCCGTCGTGCCCTCGAGCTGGACGATGTTGACCTTCTCGGCGGAGTCCTTGTACTCGTCGAGCACCCAGAGGCCGGCCTTCTTGCCCTCCTCGATGAAGTCGGAGCCGAGGAACGAGACGTACAGCGACGTGTCTTCGCTGTCGACGGCGCGGTCGGTCAGCACGACCGGGATGCCGGCGGCCTTGGCCTCGTTGAGCACCGCGTCCCAGCCGGTCTCGACGACGGGCGAGAAGGCGATGTAGTCGACGTCCTGCTGGATGTACGACCGGATCGCCTTGATCTGGTTCTCCTGCTTCTGCTGGGCATCGGAGAACTTGAGCTCGATGCCGGCTTCTTCGAACGACGCCTGGATGTCCTTGGTGTTGGCGGTGCGCCAGCCCGACTCGGCGCCGACCTGGGCGAAGCCGACGACGAGCTCGTCGAGCGCCTTGGGGCCCTCGGCCGCGCCGGTGCCGCCGTCGCCGCCCGCGCAACCGGCGAGTACGAGAGCGAGGGATGCCGCTGCGGCGATGCCGATCAGCTTCTTCATCGTGAACCTCCTTGTTCAGTGATCCGGCTGGATGTGCTGCGAGCTCCTGGTTGCCGGTCGGCCAGATCGTTCTGGCCGTGGTGAGATGTTAGCGCTCACTTGTGAGCGCTCACAAGTGGCGACTTCATAACGTATTGGTTACGGCGACGGCCACGCACCAGCTGACCGTCACGCCCGCGCCATGCGTCGGCGGCCGTGCGGTTGTGAGCGCTCATATCCGGGCACATTACCTGGTCGGGACCACTCGTATCGCACCGGACGCACGACATCCACGGTCCTGTGCGACATGAGTGGTCCCGACGTCAGCGCCGCGGGACGCCGAACTCGGTGAGCAGCCGATGCAGGTCGCGCGGCGACCATGCCGTCGACCAGCCCCATCGCACCATCCGCTCACCGCGGCGGCGGAGCGCATCCTCGCGGAGCTTCTCCTCGTAGACGACCTGCGCGGGGTCGAGCCCGCTGACCGAGCGACTGCGCGAGTACTTCAGGCGGCCGTCGAACTCGCCGATCAGGCGGATGCCCCGCCAGTAGAAGTCGACGAGCGCGAACGATCCCAGGATGTCGTCGAACCTCATCTGCAGCTCGGGCGCGATGAAGCCCAGTTCGTGGATGCGCACCCGGCTGACGGATTCGCCGGGGCTGCCCGAACGCCCATCGGCGAACTCGATGGCATGCGCTGCCTTCGCCCTGCCCCGCACCGGGTCGATGAGTTCGAGCTCGAGCTTCAGCGCGCCCCGCGTGACCCCGGGCCGCATCAGACCGGCGTCGAGCATCGGGACGGAGCACACCCACGGCTCACGGACGGCGACGTCGATGAGCGTCCGCAGCAACGAGGTGCATGCCACTCCGTCGATCGTCTCGGCCGTTGGCACGGGACCGGCGCGTCGCGCGACGACGTGCGCGGTGCGCCGACCTCCGTCGCGGTGCTGGGCGGCAGCCTCCACGTGCGTCGGCGAGCGGCCGAGCATCGGAAGGCGGTGCATGGCGGCAGCGGCGCGATGCGAGACCACGAGCGGATGCCGCGCGGCGTCGGCCGTCGCAACGACGAGCCGCCGGTAGCGGTCATCGGGACTGAGTGCCCGCCAGTCATCGTGCTTCGCGTAGACGCCGGAGCGCACGCGAACGAGTGCGCCCTGGCGCTCGAGGCGCTGCACCGCCGATGGATGCACCCCCAGCTCTCGCAGGTCACAGGCGCGGATGAGGCCGTCGCCGATCGCAGCGGCGAGTTCGAATCGTTCGTCCATGGCGCGATGATCGTGCGCTGCGGCCGCAGGGCGTGCGCGGATCTCGATCGGGTGGCCGGGGCGCGGTCGCCGGGGTGCTGTGGAGGACGGGTCGGGACCACCCGTGTCGCACCGGACGCACGACATCCACGGTCCTGTGCGATACGAGTGGTCCCGTACGCGAAGCGGTCAGCGGCGCGCCGGCGGCGCCGTGCTCGCCCGCACGACGAGCTCGGGGACGCGTGCCGTGCGATCCACGGCATCCGCCTCGCCGCGCAGCACCTCGAGCAGGGTCGCGACGACGTCACGTCCGAGCGCGTCGAAGTCCTGCCGCACGGTCGTGAGCGGCGGTGCGAAGTGGGCGGCCTCCGGCACGTCGTCGAACCCGATGACGCTGACGTCGTCGGGCACGCGAACGCCCAGCTCCCGATAGGCGTGCAGCAGGCCGAGCGACATCTGGTCGTTGGAGCTGAAGACGGCGGTCGCCTCGCGATCGTCGGCGAGGCGAAGACCGGCAGCGTACCCGGATGCCGCGAGCCAGTCGCCCTCGATCGGCTCCGGTGCCCGGAGCCCGTGTTCTCGCATGACGTCGCCCCAACCGCGACGTCGCTCGGCGGCATCCATCGATTCGGCCGGTCCGGCGAGGTGCCGGATCTCCCGGTGCCCGAGTTCGATCAGGTGGCCGGTCGCGAGTCGAGCTCCCTCGTACTGGTCCATCGACACGCGGTGCAGCGAGGGCGCCGGCTCCGACGCGACGACGACGAGCGGCACGCCCGCGTCGATGCCGCCGAGCACGGCGACGCCCTCGCGCTCGCCCGAGATGAGCACGATCGCCTCGACGCGCTGCAGCGCCAGGCGATGCACCGCCTGGCGCAGCACGTCGGCGTGGAGCGAGCGCATGCTCGCCTGGCTGACGGTGTAGCCGGCCTCGCGGGCGGCCTCGTTGAATCCGAGGGCGGCGTTCGATGGGCCGTAGTCGGGCCGACCGGCCTGGATCAGTCCGATGACGCCCGATCGTCGCTTCGCCATCGCGCGGGCCGCGGGAGACGGCGTGTAGTCGAGCTCGGCGATCGCCTGCTCGACGCGGAGCCGGGTCGACGCCGCGACCCCGCTCAGGTCGTTGAGCACCCGCGACACGGTCTGGTGCGAGACGCCGGCGCGACGCGCGACGTCGAACATCGTCGGCACCCCCGTGCCGGTCGGCGCGGCAGCGGCACCGGCGAGCACGCCGCCGCCGGGCGTTTCAGCGCCGTGCGCGCCCGTCGCCTCGTCGTCGCGCGATGCGTGCCCGCCCATGTGCCACCCCGATCAGAGGCCTTGCGCCAAGCGGTAGTAGGCCTGGTTCCAGCGTACTTCGCGCTGGAACCCGGGCAGCGTCGTCTCACCGTCGATGACGAGCAGCTCGGCCTTCGCCATCTCGGCGAAGTCGCGGAACACCTCGACGCCGACGGCGGTGGACATGACCGTGTGGTGCGCGGCGCCCGCCGTCAGCCAGGCGGCGGCGCTCGTGCGGAAGTCGGGGGCCGGCTTCCACACGGCACGCCCCACCGGCAGCTTCGGCAGCGGATGCCGCAGCTCGACGTTCTCGACTGCGTTGGCCGTGAGGCGGAACCGGTCGCGCAGGTCGGACAGCGCCACGACGACCGCGGGGCCCGGATCGGCCGTGAAGACGAGGCGCACGGGGTCGCCCTTGCCGCCGATGCCGAGGGGGTGGATCTCGAGCGTCGGCTTCGAGGTGGTGAGCGACGGTGAGACCTCGAGCATGTGCGCGCCGAGGATGAGTTCGTCGCCGGGCGTCATGTCGTAGGTGTAGTCCTCCATGAGCGAGGCACCGCCCGGAAGCCCCGCGCCCATGACGTTCGCCACGCGCACGAGGATCGCGGTCTTCCAGTCGCCCTCCGCGCCGAAACCGTACCCCTCGGCCATGAGCCGCTGCACCGCCAGGCCGGGCAGCTGCTTCAGCGCGCCGAGGTCTTCGAAGCTCGTCGTGAAGGCGCCGAAGCCGCCCTCCTCGAGGAATGAGCGGAGGCCCAGCTCGATCGCCGCGCCGTCGCGCAGCGACTCGTGCCGCTCACCGCCGGCGCGCAGCTCGGGAACGACCTCGTACAGCTCCTCGTACTCGGCGACGAGCGCGTCGACGTCGGCATCGGATGCCGCGGCCACCGCCTCGGCGAGCTCGTTGACGCCCCAGGTGTTGACCTGCACGCCGAAGCGCAGCTCGGCCTCGGTCTTGTCGCCCTCGGTCACCGCCACGTAGCGCATGTTGTCGCCGAACCGGGCGAGCCTCAGGCTGCGGGATGCCGCGAGGCCGGCGGCCGCACGCTGCCACGTGCCGAACTCGGCCTGCACGCGCGGGTCGCTCGCATGGCCGACGATCGTCTTGCGCGGCACGCCGAGGCGGGTCTGGATGTACCCGAACTCGCGGTCTCCGTGCGCCGCCTGGTTGAGGTTCATGAAGTCGAAGTCGATGTCGGCCCACGGCAGCTCGACGTTCGCCTGCGTGTGCAGGTGCGCGAGCGGCTTCTGCAGTGCATCGAGGCCCCCGATCCACATCTTCGCGGGACTGAACGTGTGCATCCACGCGACGAGACCGATGACGTGGTCGGCGGCATTCGCCTCGAGCGCCGTGCGCCGGATCGCGTCGGAGTCGGTGAGCACGGGCTTCCATACGAGCCTCACGGGCACAGCGGATGCCGCGGCGAGCGTCTCGACCACCTGTCGCGACTGCGCGGCGACCTGCGCGAGCGTCTCGGGTCCGTAGAGGTGCTGGCTGCCGGTGAGGAACCAGACCTCGTAACCGTCGAGCGAGGTGGCGAGCGGGGTGCGGGTCATGCGGGTCTCCTGGGTTCGAGGGGTGAGTGGATCGGGCCGCGCCGGTCAGAGCGCTTCGACGGCGGCGGCCTCCACGGCCAGGCCCGCCCGATAGCGGTCGAGGAAGACAGAGAAGCCCGCGACGTCGTCGGGCACCGGGGCGACGGTGTCGACCGCGGCGCCGGCGAACACGCGATCGCGCAGGTAGGTGCCGAGATCCTGGTCGGCGGCGGCCGACAGATAGGAGGCGAGCACGGCGATGCCCCACGCCCCGCCCTCCGACGCGGTCTCCGCGACGGTGACGGGCGTGTCGAGCGCCCCGGCGAGGAAGCGCTGCGCGACGCCCGCGGTGCGGAAGATCCCGCCGTGCGCGTACATCCGGTCGAGCTCGACGCCCTCCGCGGCGAGCACGCCCATGCCGAGCGCGAGGGTGCCGAAGACGCCGTAGAGCTGTGCGCGCATGAAGTTCGCGAGGGTCAGTCGACTGTCGGGCATGCGCACGATGAGCGGGCGGCCTTCGGAGAGGCCCGCGATGGGCTCACCCGCGAGGTGGTTGTATGCGAGCACGCCGCCCGCGTCGGCCTCGCCCTCGAGTGCCGAACGGAGGAGTGCGTCGTATGCGGCATCCGCACCGACCGGGGTGCCGGCCACGACGGCGAACTCGGAGAACAGGCCGACCCAGGCGGCGAGCTCGCTGGCGCCGTTGTTGCAGTGCACCATCGCGACCGGGTCGCCGGCGGGAGTGGCGACGAGGTCGAGCTCGTGGTGCGCGTGCGCGAGCGAGCGCTCGAGCACGACCATCGCGAAGATCGACGTGCCCGCGCTGACATTGCCGGTGCGGGGCGCCACCGAGTTCGTGGCGACCATGCCGGTGCCGGCATCGCCTTCGGGCGGACAGAACCGGGCACCCGGCCGCAGCGCCCCCGACGGATCGAGCAGCGCGGCCCCTGCCGCGGTGAGCGAGCCGGCGTCCTCCCCCGCCTGCAGCACCTCGGGCAGCAGTTCGGCGAGGCGCAGCCCGGGCGCGCGGTCGGTCACGAGCGCGTCGTACGCGGCGACGAGCCCTGCGTCGTAGTCGCCGGTCGCCGAGTCGATGGGGAACATCCCCGACGCATCGCCGATACCGAGCACCCTGCGCCCGGTCAGGCGCCAGTGCACGTACCCCGCGAGGGTCGTGACGAAGCCGAGGTCGGGAACGTGCGGCTCCCCGTCGAGGATCGCCTGGTGCAGGTGGGCGATCGACCATCGCAGCGGGATGTTGCGGTCGAACCGATGGCCGAGCTCGGCAGCGGCAGGGCCGGTCGAGGTGTTCCGCCACGTGCGGAACGGCACGAGCTGCTCGTCGTCCGCGTCGAACGCGAGGTAGCCGTGCATCATCGCCGAGACGCCGATCGCGCCGAACCCCTGCGGCGCCACGTCGTGGCGCCGCAGCGCGTCGGCGACGAGGTCGGCGTAGGCGGCCTGCAGCCCCGACCACACGTCGGCCAGCGAGTAGGTCCAGACGCGATCCTCGAACCGGTTCTCCCATTCGTGGCTGCCGACCGCGAGCACTTCGGTCGGATCCTCGCCGATGAGGCACGCCTTGATGCGCGTCGAGCCGAACTCGATGCCGAGCGACGTGCGCCCGTCGATGATCGCCGTGCGTGCGTCATCCGGATGCCGCGGAGTGCCGGAGGCCGTCACCGCTGCGCCTCCCCGGTCTGGCCGTACACGTTCTGGTACCGGTCGAAGAGCGAATCGATCGCATGCTGCGGCATCGGCACGAGCGGTCCTCCCTCGCGGGCGTAGTGCACGCTGCGGGCGACGTCCTCGAGCATGACGGCCGCCTTCACCGCGTCCGCGGCATCCGCGCCGATCGTGAACGGCCCGTGGTTGCGCATCAGCACCGCGCGCGACCGGTGGCCGCGCAGCGTCTCGACGATGCCGCGGCCGATGGAGTCGTCGCCGATGACCGCGAACGGGCCGACCGGGATCGGCCCGCCGAACTCGTCGGCCATCGCCGTGATGACGCACGGGATCTCCTCGCCGCGCGCCGCCCACGCGACGGCGAAGGTCGAGTGCGTATGCACGACTCCGCCGACCTCTGGCATGTTCCGGTACACGTAGGCGTGCGCCGCGGTGTCGCTCGACGGGCTCCGATCGGAACCGGGCGAGCCAGGGACCACCTCGCCGTCGAGGGTGCAGAGGATCATGTTGCCGGGTGCCAGGTCGTCGTAGGAGACGCCCGAGGGCTTGATCACGAAGAGCTCGGCGCCGGGCACGCGGCTCGAGACGTTGCCGCCCGTCCAGACGACGAGCCCGTTGCGGGCCAGCTCTGCGTGCAGCCTCACGACCTCGTCGCGCACGTGCGCGATCGCCGCCTCGACCTCGGGCTCGAACTCCATGTCGACTCCTTCGTCCGCCACGCTCCGTTAGCGCTAACGAAGCCATGTTAGCGCTAACGAAGCCCGACGCAACCCCGCTCGCCACGGCAGTGGAACGAGGCATCCGCTCGCCGTCGTGACACGACGAAGGCCCCCGCTCCCGAAGGAGCGAGGGCCGACGTGCCGTGGGTGACTAGCCCGCCGAGTTCACGATGTCGAGGAGGTTCGGGTTGTTGGCGTACGCCTCAGCCGCGTTCTCCTTCGTCACGATGACCGGAGCGAGCAGGTACGCGGGAACGACCTTCACGCCGTTGTCGTACTGCTCGGTGTCGTTGACCTCGACCTCTTCGCCCTTCTGGAGCTGCTGGATCATCTTGATCGTCTGCTCCACGAGGAGGGTGGTGTCCTTGTTGATCGTCGAGAACTGCTCGCCGGCCATGATCGACTTGACCGACTCGACCTCGGAGTCCTGACCGGTGACGGTCACCGTCGAGATGTCCTTGCCGGCCTGCTTCGTCGACGTGATGATCGCACGGGCGAGGTTGTCGTTCGGCGAGAGCACGCCGTCGATGTTCTTGTCGGCGTAGTTCGCGGCGAGCAGCGAGTCCATGCGGCTCTGGGCGTTCTCAGCTTCCCAGCCCTGGGTCGCGGTCTGGCCGATCTCGGTCTGGCCCGAGGCGACGACGAGCGTGCCGTCGTCGATCTTCGGCTGGAGGACCTCCATGGCGCCGTTGAAGAACACGGCCGAGTTGGCGTCGTCGGGCGAGCCCGAGAAGAGCTCGATGTTCCACGGAGCGCCGTGACCCGAGCGCTGCTCGAGGCCGTCGAGGAGTGCCTCACCCTGCAGCTGGCCGACCTTGAAGTTGTCGAACGCGACGTAGTAGTCGACGTTCGGCGTGTTCTCGATCAGGCGGTCGTAGGCGATGATCTTGACGCCGGCGTCAGCAGCCTGCTGCAGCTGCGTGCCGAGCTGCTTGCCGTCCTTCGCGCCGATGACGATGACCTTCGCACCGTTCGTCACCATCGCCGAGATCTGGTTCTGCTGCTCGGCGACCGTGTTCGAGGCGGGTGCGTACTGCACGTCGGCCTTGAAGCCAGCCTCGGACAGGCCGTCCTCGAAGAGGCCGCCGGCGAGAACCCAGTTCTCCGACGTCTTGTCGGGCAGCGCGACGCCGATCGTCGAGTCGGCCGCGAAGCCGGCCGCGCCGGTCTCGCCGCCGCCCGAGTCTCCACCTCGGTCGGAGGAGCAGCCGGCCAGCGCGAGGGCTGCGACCGCTGCGACCGCGGTGGCCGCAAGAGTGATTTTCTTCATTGATCTTTCACTTTCTCGATGGGAATTGCAGGACTTCTCGGATGGTGACGATTGGGCGCACGCCGCTCCGGGCGGCTCAGCGCCGAGTGAGGTCCTCAGGCTGCGAGGACACGTTGGACTGGCTCGTCGGCGCGATGGTGGGCGCCTCGTCGGGAGCCTGGGTCTCGAGGCGGGCCTTGCGGCGACCGGACCACAGGCCGACGATCGACGGGCGACCCTGGCGCTTGCTCCAGACGTCGACGCCGACGGCGAGCAGCAGCACGAGGCCCTTGATGATCTGCACCACGTCGGCGCCGGCGCCGATGAGCTGCAGGCCGTTGTTCAGGAAGGCCATCACGAGACCACCGACGATCGAGCCGATGACCGTGCCGATGCCGCCCGAGACCGCCGCGCCGCCGATGAAGACGGCCGCGATCGCGTCGAGCTCCCAGCCGTTGCCGTCCTGCGGGCCCGAGGCGGTGGCGCGTGCCACGTAGATCATGCCGGCGACGGAGGCGAGCACCGACATGTTCATCATCACGAAGAAGTCGACCCGGCGGTCCTTCACGCCCGAGAGCGTGGCGGCGAGGCGGTTGCCGCCGACCGCGTAGATGTGACGGCCGAAGATCGTGTTGCGCGTGATGAACGAGTAGAGGATGACCAGCACCACGAGGATGATGCCCGAGATCGGGAAGCTCGTGCCCGGTCGGCCGGTGGCGAAGAGCCACGCCGCCCACAGGATGACGCCCGCGAGCACGACGACCTTGACGACGCTCACCCAGACGGGCGCCGAGTCGGAGCCCATCTTCTTCTGCTGGCGACGCAGGTGGAGCTCGTTCCAGACGATCCACCCGGCGCCGACCACGCCGAGCAGCATCGTCAGCACGTTGAAGTTGAACGGCAGGGCGAGCTCGGGCAGGTATCCGGCGCCGATGATGCCGAACTCCTGCGGCACGGGCGTGGTGGTCGACTGCCCGATGAACTGGTTGCCGCCGCGGAAGATGAGCATGCCGGCCAGCGTCACGATGAACGCCGGCACGCCGATGACCGCGACCCAGAAGCCCTGCCAGGCGCCGATGGCGACGCCGACCGCGATGCCGAGCAGGATCGCGAGCGGCCACGGGAAGTTCCACTCCGCCATCGACTTCGCCACGATGATGCCCGTGAACGCCGCGACCGAGCCGACCGACAGGTCGATGTGGCCCATGATGATGACCATCACCATGCCGATCGCGAGGATCAGGATGTAGGAGTACTGGTTGACCACGTTGATCAGGTTCGTCGGCGAGAGGGTCAGGCCGTTCGTCCAGATCTGGAAGATCACGATGATGACGATGAGGCTGCCGAGGATGCCGAACTGGCGGAGGCTGGACTGGCCGCCTCCGAAGATCTTGCGGATGTCGGAGAGTCCGCCCTTCTTCTGGGCGGCCGGGTCGTTCGCCGTCGTGCTCATGCGTTCGCCTTCTTCTTGGCGGAGGTCATGCTGCGCATGAGCGCCTCCGGGTTCGCTTCGGATGCTGGGATGTTGTCGGTGATCTGGCCTTCGAACACCGTGTAGATGCGGTCGGCGATGCCGAGCAGTTCGGGCAGCTCGCTCGAGATGAGGATCACGCCCTTGCCCTGCGCAGCGAGCGACTGGATGATCGTGTAGATCTCGTACTTGGCGCCGACGTCGATGCCGCGGGTGGGTTCGTCGAGGATGAGCAGGTCGGGGTCGGTGAACATCCACTTCGCCAGCACGACCTTCTGCTGGTTGCCGCCCGAGAGCTTCGAGACGCCGGCATCGACGCTCGGCGTCTTGATGCGCAGCTGCTTGCGGTAGTCGTCGGCGATGCCGAACTCCCGCGAGTCGTCGACGACGCCGCGCTTGGCGATCTTCGAGAGCTTCGCCGAGACGATCGATCGCTTGATCGTGTCGAGCAGGTTCAGGCCGAGCTGCTTGCGGTCTTCGCTGACGTAGGCGAGGCCGTGCTCGATCGCCGACTCGACGTCCTTCAGCACGATCTCCTGGCCGTCCTTCACGATCGTGCCCGAGAGGTAGTTGCCGTAGCTGCGCCCGAAGATGCTCATCGCGAGCTCGGTGCGCCCGGCGCCCATGAGCCCGGCGAGGCCGACGATCTCGCCGCGTCGCACGTTGAGGCTCGACCCCTTGACGACGAGTCGCTCGGGCACCTGCGGGTGCTGGATCGTCCAGTCCTTCACCTCGAAGAAGACGTCACCGATGTGCGGCGTGCGGTCGGGGAAGCGGCTCTCGAGCGAGCGGCCGACCATGCCGCGGATGATGCGGTCCTCATCGACGCCGCCCGCGTGCACGTCGAGCGTCTCGATCGTGTGGCCGTCGCGGATGATCGTGATCTCGTCGGCGACGGCCTCGATCTCGTTGAGCTTGTGCGAGATCATGATCGACGCGATGCCCTTGCCCTTCAGGCCGCGGATCAGGTCGAGCAGGTGCTGCGAGTCGTCTTCGTTGAGGGCCGCCGTGGGCTCGTCGAGGATCAGGAGCTTCACGTCTTTGACGAGCGCCTTCGCGATCTCGACGAGCTGCTGCTTGCCGACGCCGAGGTGCTTGATCTGCGTGTCGGGGTCCTCGTCGAGGCCGACGCGGGCGAGCAGGTCGATGGCCCGGATCTTCGCCGCGCTCCAGTCGATGCGACCGCCGCGGTTGATCTCGTTGCCGAGGAAGATGTTCTCGGTGATCGAGAGCTCGGGGATCAGCGCGAGCTCCTGGTGGATGATCGCGATGCCGGCGTTCTCGCTCTGGCGGATGTCGCGGAACTGCACCTCCTCGCCGCGGAAGATGATCTGCCCGGTGTAGGTGCCGTGCGGGTAGACCCCCGAGAGCACCTTCATGAGGGTCGACTTGCCGGCGCCGTTCTCGCCGCAGATCGCGTGGATCTCGGCGGGCATCACCGTGAGCGAGACATCCGACAGCGCCTTGACGCCGGGGAACTCCTTGGTGATCGAGCGCATCTCGAGAATGGGCTGGGGGCTCATCGGATGCCTCCTGCGACGCTGCTGCGCCGGTCGTGCCGGCGCAGGGGCATGGTGGACACCGATCCCGACCTGCGGGAGTCCGCAAGGGGTGTCGTCGGCGACTGGTTCACGTGCGACCTCGATGTCATTCGTTCGGGGCGGTTCCTGTGTGCGGTCTCGTGTGACCGTTCACATCGAGACCAATGGTGCATCCGAGATGCGGCGCTGTCAAGCCGAGTCAGTCACGCTTAGATAACGGCGACGGCGATCGGATGCCGCAGCCGACGATCCGCGCACGACGAGCCGCGGCACGATCTCCTCGACCTCGAGCACCTCTCGCCCGTGCACCTGGTTCAGGAGCAGCGCCACCGCGCGGCGGCCGACCTCGCGGAAATCCTGGTGCACCGTCGTGAGCGGCGGCCACACGTGCTGCGCCACCGGGATGTCGTCGAACCCGACCACGCTGATGTCGCCGGGCACGTCGAGGCCGGCGTCGCGGAACGCGTGCATGAGGCCGATCGCCATCTGGTCGTTCGCCGCGAACACGGCGGTGAAGTCGAGGCTGCGGCTGAGCTCGCGCCCGGCGAAGTAGCCGAAGTCGGCGCTCCAGTCGCCGAGGATCGGCGGGTGCAGCGAGAGGTCGGCGTCGTCGATCGCGTCGAGGAATCCGCGCATGCGCGCCTCGGCCTCGATCCAGTCCTGCGGGCCGGCCAGGTGCACGATCTCGCGGTGCCCGAGGCTCACGAGGTGCTGCGTGGCGCGGCGCGCGCCCGTCACCTGGTCGACCGAGAGCGCGAGGTGATCGCTGCGCCCGGTGGACTGCAGGCTCACGAACGGCACGCCGATGGGCGCCGCGGCGAGCACGTCGAAGACCCGCACCTGCGGGGCGATGACGACGAGCCCCTCGATCGCCTGCAGCATCAGGTGCTCGAGCGCGTCGGTGATGGCCTCGGGCGTGACCGACGCCAGGTTCGCGGTGTTGACGTAGTACCCGTGCTCGCGCGCCGCGTCCTCGATCGAGGCGATGCTCGTCGCGGGGCCGTACTCCGAGCTCCGCGCCGCGAGCACCCCGATCGTGTGCGATCGGCTCGTGACGAGGGCGCGCGCCGCGCGGTTCGGCCGGTACTGCAGCGTCTCCATGGCCTGGAGCACGCGCTCCTTGGTCTCGGGCCGGATGCTCGGATGCTCGTTCAGCACCCGCGAGACGGTCTGGTGCGACACCTCGGCGAGGCGCGCGACATCGCGGATGCTGGGCGCCCGCCCTTTGGGAGTCTCAGGATTCACTGCCAACCCGTTCACCCCGATGTGCACGTTCACATCAGCGGCGCTTCCATTATGCATGCGGAGGTCGATTCCCGCGCCATCGAGACGTGTGACAGTCACATGGCGGGCATCCGCACGGCACCCAGCGGGTCAGCTCGCGGTCGACCCCTCGCCGAGCGGGCGCACGCGGCTCGCGAGCAGCACGGCCACGAGTGCGATCGCCACGGTCACGGCGAAGTCCGCGGCGAACATGCCGGAGCCGAGCGCGCTCGAGACGAGGGCCGTGACCGCGAGCGCGATGGCGGCGCCGAGCGACTCGGAGATCGTCAGCGCCGCACTGTTGAAGCCCTGTGCGGAGACGGGTGACAGCGCGAGCACCGCGACCGAGAACCGCGGGTACATGAAGCCCATGGCACCGCCCGCGAGGGTCCACGCCGTGAAGGCGATCGCCGGGGCGAGCGTGAAGAGGGCGACGACGAGCACGACCGCGAGCGAGATCGCGAGGAGGATCGTGCCGATCACGACGGCCTGCGTGTTCGACACCCGAGTGAGCCGGCCCTGCAGCCACGACGCGACCGCCCACGAGACGCCGGCACCGGTCAGCACCGCGCCGGCGAGGCTCGGCGAGAACTCGTAGCGCTCGATGAAGAGGTACGGCAGGTAGATCTCGCTGCCGAAGAAGGCGCCGGCCACGATGAGCTTCAGGAGCACCGTCGCGGGCATGCCGCGGGCGGCGCGCAGGGTGCCCTGCGGCAGCAGGGGCCGGGCGGCGAAGGCGGCCAGCGCGATCGCGGCGATCGCGACGACCCAGCGCCACGGGTCGCCGAGTTCCTTCGAGAGCGACACCCCGAGAGCCGCGGCCGCGGTGAGCACGGCCCAGCCCACGCGGCTGATGCTCCACTCCACCGAGGGGTCGCCCTGCACCTGGTCGCGCACGCGCAGCACGGGCGGCAGCATCATGGCTGCGGCCGGCACGACGAGCGCGATGACGCCGAGGAAGACCCAGTGCCAGCTGATCGTCTCGGCGACGACGCCGGCGAGCGCGGGGCCGATGATCGACGGGATCACCCAGGCGGCGGCGAAGCCCGCGAACACCCGGGCCCGAAGGTCGGCCGGGTAGACGCGGCCGACGATCACGTAGAGCGGCACGATGACGGCGGCGCCCGAGAGCCCGTGCACGAACCGGCCGACGATGAACACCTCCATGTTCACCGCGGTGCCGGCGATCACGAGTCCGACGACGAACAGCGCGGCCGACACGAGCAGCGACGGCAGCGGACCGGAACGGTCGGTCCAGTTGCCGGCGATGACCATGCCGATGATGCCCGCCGCGAGCGGCACCGCGAAGGCCAGGGCGAAGAGCGACTCGCCGTCGAGCTGTTCGGCCACGAGCGGCATGATCGTCGTGACGGCCATGGCCTCGAACGCGGCGAGGAAGATGAGCGAGAACATGCCGATCGAGAGCCACCGGTAGGGCTTCGACAGCGGCCCCGATGCGGGCACCGGCGCGACCGGCGCAGCAGCGGATGCCTCGGCGCGCGGCGTGTTCGAGACGGTCGTCGACTCGTGATCGGTCGAGGGCGGCGCGGGCGTCGGAGCGGTGGGTTCGGTCACCCTGTCGAGCCTACGACTTCAAGCGGACTTGAACTCAAGCGGATGCCGCGGCGCCGGAGCTCAGAACTCCTCGTGCGTGTCGGGGTCGCCGCCCCAGATGCGACCGCGCGACAACGCGGAGATGGCATCGACCTCTTCGGTCGTGAGCGAGAACCCGAAGACGTCGAGGTTCTCGCGGCGGCGCGCGGCATCCGACGACTTCGGAATCGGCACCGCCTCGAGTTCGACGTGCCAGCGCAGCACCGCTTGCGCCGGCGTGACACCGTGGGCTGCGGCGACCTCCGCGACGACCGGCTCCTGCAGCAGTTCGGTGCGCTTCGCGAGCGGACTCCAGCTCATGGTGCGGATGTCGTGCTCGTCGTGGAAGGCGCGCAGCTCCTCTTGCGGGAAGTAGGGGTGCAGTTCCACCTGGTTCACGACCGGCACGATGCCCGTGGTGTCGATGAGCCGGGTCAGCATCTCCTGCGTGAAGTTCGAGACGCCGATCGAACGCACGAGCCCCTTCTCGCGCAGCGAGATCATCGCCCGCCAGCTGTCGAGGTACTTGCCGAGGCGCGGCAGCGGCCAATGGATGAGATAGAGGTCGACCCAGTCGAGGTCGAGGCGCACCCGCGACTGCTCGAAGCTCGCGATCGTCTCGTCGAAGCCATGGTGCTTGCCCGGCAGCTTCGTGGCGATCACGAGGTCGCTGCGGTCGACGTCGGTTCGACGGATCGCCTCGCCCACGGCCTCTTCGTTGCCGTAGTTGAAGGCCGTGTCGATGAGTCGGTAGCCGTCGGCGATGCCCGCCGTGATCGCGTCGATGCCCACCTGGTCGTCGAGCCCGTACGTGCCGAGTCCGATCGCGGGAATCGTGTTGCCGTCGCGGAGTGCGTACGCGGGTGCGATCATCTGTCCATCCTCACGCACGCGGGCGCCGGAAGCCAGAAGCGACGCCCCCCGGCTCCGGACTTTGTTCCGCACCCGCCCATGTCATAGCTTGGGCCGGGAGACCGCGCGTCGAAGGAGATGCCCGAAGAATCCGAACACGAAGGGGCCCAATTGATCTCGCTCGCCGCCGCCTCGGGCATCGCGCTCGTCGAGCTGGGCATGGCGCTCACGCCCGGCCCCAACATGGTCTACCTGGTCTCCCGCAGCATCAGCCAGGGCTGGCGCGCCGGCATGATGTCGCTGGCCGGCACCGCCGTCGGATTCGCCGTGTACATGACGATGGCGAACCTCGGGCTCGCCGCGGTCTTCATCATCGTCCCCTGGCTCTACACCGCGCTGAAGGTCGCGGGTGCGGCCTACCTGATCTGGATGGCGTACCGGACGCTCCGCCCAGGCGGCATGTCGCTGTTCGAGACACGGGACCTGCCCCGTGATTCCGGCGGCAAGCTCTTCCGCATGGGACTCGTGACGAACCTCCTGAATCCGAAGGCGGCGCTCATGTACCTGGCGCTGATACCCCAGTTCATCGATCACGGCGCCGGTGACATCGTCGCTCAGGGATTCCAGCTGGGAGCCATCCAGATCGCGGTGGCGGTGGCCGTGAACGGGGCGATCATCCTCGCGGCGGGCTCGGTCGCGGTGTTCCTCCAGCGCAGGCCCACGTGGATCCGGTGGCAACGGTGGGTCACCGGAACCCTGCTCGGCGCGGTCGGCGTGAAGCTCGCGATCGATGCACCGGCGCCGGCGGTGACCACCTAGTCGGCTTGCGCCCGCTGCCGGTGGCCGCGCACCGGCGCGGCTCCGCGTCAGCCGGCGGCCGGAACCTCGGCGAACGCGCGCACCGGGAAGGTGCCGAATCCGGCGACCCGCGGCGGCACCGCCGTGAAGCGGGCGCCGCGCACCGGCACCTCGTCGAGCGCCGTGAGGTGCTCGACGACGTGGATGCCCGCCGCGAGCAGGATGGAGTGCGCCGGACGCTCGCCGGCCGACTCGGCGTCGTCGATGTTGAGCGAGTCGATGCCGACGATCGCGACGCCGGCGTCGGCGAGGTGCCGGGCGCCCGCCTCGGTGAGGAACGGCGCGCCGTGCAGGTACTCCGGGCGCCCGAAGTGACGGCTCCAGTCCGTGTGCAGCAGCACCGCAGTGCCCGCGAGCTGGCGATCGAAGAAGACCTCTGCGGGGATGCCGCGCTCCGCGGCATCCGTCAGCCTGAAGACCTCGGCCGGGATGCCGACGAGCGTCTCGAGCGACAGGCTCGCGAGGTCGCCGCCGTCGGCGTAGCGGTGGAACGGGCTGTCGAGGTAGGTGCCGGTGTTGCCCGCCAGGTGGATGACGTCGATCTCGAACTCGGTGCCGGGCGCGTAGTGCTCGCGGGACGCCTCGCGCGTGAGATGCGGCGTGATCACCGGCGCCGGGATGCCCGGGTAGGTCACGAGCCCCTCGCTGATCACGTGGCTGAGATCGACGAGGCGCCCGCGCTGCGCGTCGCCTGACGCAGCGGATGCCTCGGCGGCCGCGCCCGTCTCGGCGCCCACGCCCCGCGAGCCCTTGTGCGCCTCCTCGACGATCTCGAGGTTCGAGAGCTCGACGCTGCCGACGAGGGCGAGCCCGAGATGGCGCACGAGCAGCTCGCCGATCTCGGCCTCGGTGAGCTGCTGCGACGGCAGGTCGAGCCGGAACGCCTCGGCGCGCAGCCCTCCCCCGTTGACGAAGGCGATGTCGGCGTCGAAATGGGCGCGGTACTCGGTCATGCGGTCTCCTCGGCGGCGGCGGGGCGGGCGGTCGTCGCTGCGATCTGGCGGGCCCTGCGGGCGCGCACTCGGCGCACGATCGTCACGAGCACGGCGGCTGCGGCGAGCACGAGCGGCACGATGAGGTTCGCCCACGCGAGCACGAGGAGCCCAACGGTCATGATCGTCGCGACGACGGCGAGCCACCACCCGAACGACCAGCGCCGCAGCAGCAGCGTCGCGGCGAGCATGCCCACCGCATAGATCGCGACCATGTTGCTCGTGTGGATCAGGATGAACCCCGTGAGGTCGAGGTCGTTCAGGAGCATGAGGCCGAAGTAGCCGATGATCAGCACGCCGGTGAGGGCGAGCGCCCGGCGGGGCACCTCGCCGTCGGCTGCACCCTTCGCGAAGAACCGGGGCAGGTCGCCGTCACGGCCGAGCGCGGCGCCGAGCTTGCCGAACGCCGGAAGGTAGGCGTTCATCACGCCGAGCGTGACGATCGCCGCGACGATCGCGACGAGCACCGGGCCGATGCCGGGGGCGGTCGTCTCGACGAGGTCGAGCAGCGGTACTTGGCCCTCGCCCGCCCGGTCGCCGAGCACCGCGACGGTGACGAACTGCAGTGCGAGGTAGCCGGCACCGACCACGACGACGGCGATGCCGGTCGCGAGCGGGATGATCTTGCGCGGGTTCTTGAACTCGCCGGCGATGTGGGTGCCGACCTCCCACCCGGCGAAGGCCCAGACGAAGAGGCTGATCGCGACGCCCACCCCGCCCCAGCCGTTCGGCAGGAACGGCGTGAAGTTGGATGCCTCGGCGGCCGGGAACGTGACGGCGACGACACCGACGACCACGGAGATGAGCAGTCCCGTGAGCACGAACTGCACCCACCCGGCGACCCGCACGCCGAACCAGTTGACGATGAACGGGGGCACGAAGACCGCGAAGCCGATGATCGGCACCGCCGAGCGGTCGATGCCGAGCACCGCGACGACGTACTCGCCGCCGAGCACGGCGAGCACCGGGGCGCCGATGCAGACGCCGAAGTAGAACCAGTAGCCGGCCATGCGCGCCGCCGTGTCGCCGAGCGCGCGCCGCGCGTAGCTCGCGACGCCTCCCGCGTCGGGGTAGCGCGAGGCGAGCGCGGCGAAGGTGCCGGCGAGCGGGATCGACAGCACGAGCACCACGGCGACGGCGACGATCGAGGCCGGGCCCGCGGCCGAGGCGGCGAGGCCGGGCAGCACGAGGATGCCGGTGCCGAGCACGCTCGCGATGTAGAGGGCCGTGCCCTGCACGAGGCCGAGGCTGCCGCGGTGCGCCCCGGAATCGGCGGTCGGCGCGCTGCCGGATGCCGCGTGCACGGCGGATGCTGCGCCGGGGGCCACGGCGGTCTGGTTCGAAGTCACCCGCTCATTCTGGAGCATCCCACCGACGCGCGCCGCTGGCAGGAATGACACACTTCATCGAAATACTGCCAGCCGCTCAACCGTGTCGAACCTGGGCGACCGCCGCCTCCCGATCGATGAAGTTCGTGAGGTCGCCGATCGACGCCATGAGCGGCGCCGGGAAGAGGACGAGCGTGTTCTTGTCGACCCCCACCTCGACGAGCGTCTGCAGCGTTCGCAGCTGCAGCGCGAGCGGGTGCGACATCATCGTGTCGCTCGCGACGCCGAGCTGCACGGCCGCCATCGACTCGCCCTCGGCGGCGATGATCTTCGCGCGCTTCTCGCGCTCGGCCTCCGCCTGCTTCGCCATGGCGCGCTTCATCGAGTCGGGCAGCAGGATGTCCTTCAGCTCGACGAGCGTGACCTCCACGCCCCAGTCGAGCGTCGTGACATCCAGGATCTCGCGGATGTTCGCGTTGAGCGCCGCGGTGTCGGCGAGCGTCTCGTCGAGGTGGTGCTGGCCGACGACCCGGCGCAGCGTGGTCTGTGCGATCTGGTCGATCGCCGACTTCACGTTCTCGATCGCGATCACCGACTTCACCGCGTCGGCCACCCGGTAGTACGCGACCGCCGAGACCCCGACCGTGACGTTGTCCTTGGTGATGATGCCCTGCGACTGGATCGGCAGCGTGACGATGCGCAGCGACACCTTCGTCATCACGTCGACGATCGGGATGATGAACCGGATGCCCGGTTCGCGCACGCTGTGCAATCGGCCGAAGCGCAGCACCACGCCGCGCTCGTACTGCTTCACGATCTTCACCGACATGAAGAAGAGGACGATCGCGAGGATGCCGACGATGACCAAGGTGATCCAGAGCCAGACCATGAGAGCTCATCTCCCGAGGCGGCGGTTCGTGTCGCTCGCCTGCTCCCATTCTCCCACCGCGAGACCGTGAGCTCGCCGCGAACCCCGCGAAGCACGGCCGCCGACGCGAGGCCCGCGACGCGCACGGATGCCGCTACAGGCGGGCGAGCGCCCCGTCGATGTCGGCGAGCAGGTCGGCGACGTCCTCGATGCCGACCGACAGGCGCACGATCGACTCGGGCACCTCGGCATCGGTGCCCTTCACCGAGGCGTGCGTCATCTCGGAGGGGTAGTTGACGAGCGACTCGACACCGCCGAGCGACTCGGCGAGCTGGAAGAGCTCGGTCGACTCGGCGAACCGACGCGCGGCGTCGCCGCCGCCTGCGAGCGAGATCGAGAGCATGCCGCCGAAGCCCGACATCTGCCGGGCGGCGAGCTCGTGGCCGGGGTGCGACTCGAGGCCCGGGTAGTACACGCGCTCGATGCCCGCGTGCTCGTCGAGACGCCGGGCGATCGCCATGGCGTTGCTGCTGTGGCGGTCCATGCGCACCCCGAGCGTCTTGATGCCGCGAGAGGTGAGGAACGCGTCGAACGGGCCCGAGACGGCGCCCGCCGCGAACTGCGTGAACGTCACGCGCTCGGCGAGGTCGGCGAGTTCGGGGCGGGGCGATCCGCCGCGCGCGTCGAGTCCGGCGGCGAACACGAGCGCCCCGCCGACGACGTCGGAGTGCCCGCCGAGGTACTTCGTGGTCGAGTGCACGACCACGTCGGCACCGAGGGCGAGCGGCTGCTGCAGCGCCGGCGAGGCGAAGGTGTTGTCGACGACCACGAGCACTCCCGCGGCGCGGCCGAGCTCGGCGAGCGCCGCGACATCCGAGATCTTCATGAGGGGGTTCGACGGCGTCTCGATCCAGAGCACCTTCGTCGACGGCTCGATCGCGGCGCGCACGGCGTCGAGGTCGCTCGTGTCGACGGTCGTGTGGCGCACGCCCCAGGCACCGTGCACGCGCCGGATGAGCCGGTGCGTGCCGCCGTAGACGTCGTTGCCGATGACGACGTGGTCGCCGGGCGTCAGCACGGTGCGCAGGAGCGCGTCCTCGGCGGCGAGGCCCGAGGCGAACGACAGGCCGAGCTCACCGCCCTCGAGCGCGGCGAGCTGGGTCTGGAGCGCGGTGCGCGTGGGGTTGCCGCCGCGCGAGTACTCGTAGCCGCCGCGAAGGCCCCCGATTCCGTCTTGCACATACGTGGAGGTCTGGTAGATCGGCGGGATGACGGCGCCGGTGGTGGGGTCGAACTCCTGCCCCGCGTGGATCGCGAGGGTGTCGAAGCGTGCCTGGTCGTGCATGTCGGAACTCCTGAAGTGCGTGATGAAGGTGTGCGAGGCCGGTCAGGCCGAGAGGTAGGCGAGCAGGTCGGTGCGGGTGACCACGCCGAGCGCCTTGCCGCCGTCGGTGACGAGCACCGCGGGCGTCGTCGAGAAGGTCGAGCGAGCGGATGCCACGGGCTCGTTGACCCCGATGAGCGGCAGCGGCTCCCCCACGACGCTCGAGACCTTGTCGGTGAGCTTGGCCTGCCCCGAGAAGACGAGGTCGAGCAGCGCCTCCTCATGCAGCGCCCCCAGCACCTCGCCGAGCACGACGGGCGGCTCGGCGGTCAGCACGAGCAGCTGCGAGACGCCGGTCTCGGTCATGCGGTCGATCGCCTCGCGCACCGTGTCGTTCGGGTGCACGTAGACGAGGGGCGCCGTGCGGTCGGCCTTCGCCGCGAGCAGCTCGGCGATCGTGTGGCCGGCCGGGGCGTTCGAGAAGCCGTAGGCGCGCATCCACTTGTCGTTGAAGATCTTGCCGAGGTAGCCGCGACCGCCGTCGGGCAGCAGCACCACGAACACGTCGTCGGGGCCGGCGGAGGCCGCGGCCTTCAGCGCCGCGACCACGGCCATGCCGCTCGACCCGCCCACCAGGATTCCCTCTTCGCGGGCGAGGCGCCGGGTCATCTCGAACGACTCCGCGTCGGAGACGGCGATGATCTCGTGCGGCACCGCGGGGTCGTACGCCGTCGGCCAGAAGTCCTCGCCGACGCCCTCGACGAGGTAGGGCCGGCCGGTGCCGCCCGAGTAGACCGACCCCTCGGGGTCGGCGCCGATGATGCGGACGCGATCTTCGGACACCTCACGCAGATAGCGGCCGGTGCCGGTGATCGTGCCGCCGGTGCCGACGCCCGCGACGAAGTGCGTGACCGTGCCCTCGGTGTCGCGCCAGATCTCGGGGCCCGTCGTCTCGTAGTGCGAGCGCGGCCCGTTGGGGTTGGAGTACTGGTCGGGCTTGAACGCGCCGGGGATCTCGCGGGCGAGCCGATCGGAGACGCCGTAGTACGACTCGGGGCTGTCGGGCGCGACGGCGGTCGGCGTCACGACGACCTCGGCACCGTAGGCGGTGAGCACGTTGCGCTTGTCTTCGCCGACCTTGTCGGGGCAGACGAAGATGCACTTGTAGCCGCGCTGCTGGGCGATGAGCGCGAGGCCGACGCCCGTGTTGCCCGAGGTCGGCTCCACGATCGTGCCGCCCGGCTTCAGCTTGCCCTCGCGCTCGGCGGCGTCGATGATGCGACCCGCGATGCGGTCCTTCGAGGAGCCGCCCGGGTTCAGGTACTCGAGCTTCACGAGCACCGTGGCCTCCGTCACACCATCGGTGACGTGGTGGAGCTTCACGAGCGGGGTGTCGCCGACGAGATCGACGATGGTGTCTGCGTACTTCATGGTGAGGTCCTTGCTGTCGGCTCGTTCAGCCCGGTCGGCGAACGGGGGCGGCGAACGATCGTGCGTGCGTGCTGGGGTCGGTCTTGTCGGCGTCAGCGACAACACAGCGAGAGGATCACGAGGCCACTCTATCCGGTCGGCGGACCGTGGCGAAGAGGGCCCGGCGGATGCCGCGATCCGGCGTTCTCCCAGCCTGAACGCGCACCCCGTTCATATGATTGAAGCGACAACCATGCGAGAGAGGCCTACGTGTGAGCGCGACCCCGCCCGTTCCCCCCAAGGTGAAGCAGCAGAACTCCATCAAGCAGCAGCGCGCCGCTGAACGCGAGCGCAAGCTCGCCGAGTTCCGGAAGCGCGAGGCGAAGGCCAAGCGCAACCGCCGCATCGCCATCTGGTCGGCGGTCGTCGGCGGTGTCGCCGTGATCGGCATCATCGTCACGGCCATCGTGCTGACCCCGCAGCCCGTCTCGTACGGCGCCGGCGGCGACGGCACGAAGATCGAGGGCGTCGAGACCTTCGACAACGGCGCCGGTCACGTCGAGGGCGTCGTCGACTACGCGCAGACCCCGCCCGCCGGCGGCGAGCACAACCAGGTATGGCTGAACTGCGGCGTCTACGAGCAGCCGGTGCCGAACGAGAACGCCGTGCACTCGCTCGAGCACGGGGCGATCTGGGTCACCTACGACCCCGAGCTGCCCGCCGCAGAGCTCGAGGCGCTGAAGGCGTACCTGCCGTCGACGTACGTCGTGCTCTCGCCCTTCGAGGGGCTGCCCTCCCCGATCGTGCTGAGCGGCTGGAACTCGCAGCTCGCCCTCGACAGCGCCGACGACGAGCGCATCCAGGCGTTCTTCGAGGAGTACTGGAAGAGCCAGAACGTGCCCGAACCCGGCGCCCTCTGCACGGGCGCCTACGACGCACCCGGCAAGGTGTCGTGACCCCAGGCACCGAGAGCCCCACCGCCGACGCCGTGATCGACGCCGGCGACGTGGCCGACCCGTCGGCCTCCCCCGCGCCCGCGCGGCGCCGGGGCGGCCGGGCGGCCGTCATCGCCGTGGCATCCGTCGCCCTCATCGTCGTGGCCGCCGTGGCGTTCTCGATCGGGCGCCTGTCGACGCTCGCCGAGCCGACGCCGACGACGACGAGCGCCGAGGCCGGGTTCGCCCGCGACATGCAGGTGCACCACCTGCAGGGGGTCGAGCTCGCGATGATCGTGCGCGATGCGACCGACGACGACGAGGTGCGACTGCTCGGCTACGACATCGCGACCACGCAGGCGCAGCAGGCCGGCCAGATGTACGGATGGCTCGCCGAGTGGGGCCTCTCGCAGGCGGGCTCCGAGCCGTCGATGACCTGGATGACCCGCCCCGCTCTCGACGGTGCCGCCGGTCACGACGACCACGCGGCATCCGACCCCGGCGCCCACGTGCCCGGCGCGCCCATGCCGGGGCTCGCGACACCGGCTCAGGTGGACGAGCTGCGCGGCCTCACGGGGGTCGACGCCGAGCGCCGCTTCCTCGAGCTCATGATCGCCCACCACCAAGGCGCCGTCGAGATGGCCGACGCGGTGCTCGCGCGCTCGACGAACGGCGTCGTCGTCGCGCTCGCCCAGTCGATCGTCGACAGCCAGACCTCGGAGATCGAGCTCATGACCGGGATGCTCGCCGAGCGCACTCCACTCGGATAGCCGCACTGCCGGCCGGCGGCGCTCAGCGACCGCCGAGCGCGCCGCGCACGATCCCGGCCGCGGCGAGCGCATCGGATGCCGCGCGCCGACGATTCTCGATCGCCTGGCCGATGTCGCGCGCGACCGCCGGGTTCGACCGCACGATCTCGTCGATGACCGCGAGGGGCATGACGAGGATCGTGGTGACCTCGGCCGCGACGGCGCGCACGAACGACGGCTCGCGGGTGAGCACCGTCTGCCCGACCGATTCGCCGACCTCGGCGGAACCGGAGTCGATCGCGCCGCGGTCGGTGACGATCGACAGCGCGAGACGGCCGTCGACCACGACTCGCAGCACGTCGGGCACGCGGTCGGGCTGCTGCACGATCTCCCCGGTGCCGTACCGCTCGAGGTGGCACGACGGGGCGAGCCGCTCCCGATCGTCGGCGTTGAGCCGGAAGGCGGGCGCGATGAGCTCGAGCGCCGAGTCGAGCCGCGCGGGTTCAGCGACCGGGTCCGTCGAGTCGCCGTCGAGCGAGAGGCCGCGCCGCCGCGCCGCGTACCAGAGCCAGGCGAGCAGGAGGGACACCGCGTCATCCGCCGCCGCCGGACCGGAGACCGGCACCTCGACCTCGTACTTCGCCGCGCCCAGGTAGCGGGCAGCGGGCTGTTCGCCCGCCGCGGCCATCGGCAGTCCGCGCGCCACGTCGACGACGAGCTCGATGACCTCGTGCGGCGGATCGTCGGTCGAGAAGGTCACCGTCGCCATCGCGCGGTGCAGCTCGGTCGGCAGGCTGAGGTTCGTGAACGAGGCGTTCGCGAGCGAGGCGTTCGGCACGATCTGCACGCCCGCCCCGGTGTCGATGTGCACGGCGCGCCAGTTCACCTCGATGACGCGGCCGCGCACGCTGCCCGTGTCGAGCCAGTCGCCGAGCTTGAACGGCTGCTCGAAGAGCAGCAGGAGGCCCGAGATGATGCCGCCCACCGCGTTCTGCAGCGCGAGGCCGATGACGATCGACGTCACGCCGAGCGCGGCGATGAGCCCGCCGACATCCGCGTCCCACACCCAGGAGAAGAGGATCGCGAGGCCGACGACGATGAGCACGAGCCGGCCCAGGTCGACGAAGATCGACGGGATGCGCTCGCGCCAGCTGCCGGGCTTCGCATTGGCGAAGAGGGCGACGTTGAGGGCGCTCAGCACCAGGAGGATCACGAGGAAGCCGAGCACCGTGGCGACGACCCTGGCCCACACCTGCTCGGCGGGCGACTGGATCGCGAAGATCAGGAGGCCGAAGAGCGCACCGACCGGCACCACCCAGTTGCGGAGCAGTCGCACCGGCCCCGCTGCGGCGCTGCCCCGGCGGGTCAGCCAGCCGAGCACCTCGGTGAGCACCACGAGCAGCACCGGCACGCCGACCGCGAGCACGATGCCCCAGACCAGCCAGCCCTCGCCGAACAGCTCCTCCACGGGCTACTCCACCCGCCACACGGTCTCGGCGCCGTCGGCGGTCTCGATCGTGCCGGCCGAGACGATGCGAACGCCGTCCTGCAGGCGGTCCTTCACCGCCTGGCTCACGTAGATGCCCGGTCGGCCGTCGACGCTGCGAACCCGGTAGGCGAGGTTCACGGCGTCGCCCCACAGGTCGTAGGCGAGGCTCGTGCGGCCGACGAGTCCGCTCGTCACGGTGCCGGTCGCGATGCCGGCACGCAGTTCGATCGATGCGTCGTTCGAGGCGTTGAACCGTGCGATGACCGTGCGCAGCTCATTCGCGAACTCGACCGCGCGCCGCACGTTGTCGACCCGCGGCACGATGAGGCCCGAGCTCGCGAGGTAGCCCCCGCGGAGGGTGCGCACCTTCTCGACCCCGGTCCGCTCGGCGGCCTCGTCGAAGCCGCGCATGAGCGAGTTGAGCTGCGCGAGTTCGTCGTCGCTCGACAGCGATTCCGTGAAGTCGTCGAAGCCGATGAGCTCCGCGAAGATGACCGAGACGTCCTGGTGCACCTCGGCGATCGTCTCCTCGCCCTCTTGGTAGCGCTTCGCGACGGCTTCGGGCATGAGCGTGTGCAGCAGGCGCTCGTTCTCGGCGCGTTGCTCGTCGATGAGCTCCTGCTTGATGCGCAGGCTCGAGCTCATGTCGTTGAAGGCGTTGCCGAGGTCGCCGAACTCGTCGCGCGAACCGGCGGGCACCTGCACGGTGAGATCGCCGCCGGCGACACGGCGCACCGCCTCGGAGAGACGCCGGACCGGCCGGGTGAAGACCTGGGCGAGCAGCATCGAGAGCACGCTCACCGCGAGCAGGATCGCGAGCGTCGAGATCACGAGGTTGCGCGTGAAGTCGGCGACCGGGGCGAACGCCTCCTCGGTGTCGATGCGCGCCACCGCGACCCAGTTGAGTCCGTCGATGTCGACCGGGGTGTACGCCGTGATGTTGTCGCGGCCCAGGTAGCCCCTCGAGATCGTGGTGCCCGACTTGCCCTGCTGGGCCAGCCGGACCGAGTCCGTCGTGACGGGTTGCAGCAGCACCGTGCCGCCGACCCGCACCTCGCGCTCGGCGAGATCGGACGGCGTGCCGTTCGCCACCGCGAGCTTCTCGTACGCCTCGGGATCCTCGATGAGCAGGCGCGAGTTGCTGCGCATCAGGTCGTCGCTGCCCACGATGTAGACCTCGCCGGTGTCGCCGAGCCCCTGTTCCTTCCAGCGCTCGTCACCCGTGAGCACGTTGTTGATGAGGTCGATGGGGATCTGCACCGCCAGAGCGCCGGTGATCCGCTCCGTGTTGCCGACGGGCGAGACCACCCAGATGGCGGGCACGTTCAGCGACGGGATGTACCGCTCGTAGTCGGTCGTCGCGAGCGCGTCGACGGAGTTCGTAGCCATCACGTCCCGATACGCCGCAGCGAGCTGCGAGTCCTTCAGCGGCCCCGTCATGATGTTCATGCCGAGATCGGGGCCGGAGTACGCGGTGTAGACGACGTTGCCCTCGGTGTCGAGCATGAGCACGTCGTCGTAGCCCGAGGCGTCGATGATGCGCTGGAAGTAGTCGCCGTACCGCTCACGCGCCGCCGACCACGCGCTGCCGTCGCCGGCATCGCCTGCCGCGAGCGCGGCATCGAAGTCGAGTTCGCCGCCGGGGAACCGGTACACCTTCGAGGTGTACTGGTACTGCAGGTACTGGCCCGCGGTGGATTCGGGGATGAAGGCGCCCGCAGCGTAGGTGCCGCCGGCGCGCTCCGCGAGGGCGGGATTGAACTCGTCGGCGTAGTACGCCTCGAGCTCGCCTCGCTGCGCCTCGGTGAGCGGGCGAGACTGCGCCTCCTCGAACGCGGCGTTCAGCGCGATCGACGAGTTCTGCGCACTGAGGTTGCGCGAGTCGAGGGTGACGCCCGTCTGTACCCCTTCGAAGACCCGCTCGAGCTCGCCCGTTCGCAGCTCGCGGATCGTGGTCAGCTGGTCGACCGCGGCGGCACGCAGCGATTCACGCCCGCTGACGAAGCCGATGACGCCGACGATGACCGACGAGACGAGGCTCACACCGAGCAGCATGATGAGCAGCTTCGACTGGATGCTGAGCCCGACCCGGCGCCGCTTGGAAGCGCGCGGCTTCGGGTCGCGCGGCGCACGGCGCGGCCCCGATGGAGTGACCGGCGGCGGTGCTGCGGCGCTGTCTTCAGCGGATGCCTCGGGCGGCGCCCCACGTTCCGTCGTCGTCACGTCGCCCCTCTCGGCCCCCCGGCAAGATGTTCCACACTCTAGTGGCGAGGGGTGCACCGGCCGCAAGGGCTCCGACCCAAGTCGTGTCCCCCGAATCGGCGCTCCAGGTGCTCAGGGCTCGAGCACCGACCGTTCCTCCTGCTGCCGGTAGAGCGATGCGTAGACGCCCTCGGCGTCGACGAGTTCGGCATGCGTGCCCTGCTCGACGATGCGCCCGGCGACGACGACGAAGATGACGTCGGCCGAGACCACGGTCGAGAGGCGGTGGGCGATCGCGATGGTCGTGCGCCCGCGGGCGGCGTCGTCGAGGGCCTGCTGCACGACGCGCTCGGAGATCGTGTCGAGCGCGCTCGTCGCCTCGTCGAGCACGAGCACGGCCGGGTCCTTCAGCAGCACGCGCGCGATCGCGATGCGCTGCTTCTCGCCGCCCGAGAGCCGATAGCCGCGTTCGCCGACGACCGTGTCGTAGCCGTCGGGGAACGAGGCGATCGTCTCGTGGATGTTCGCCGCCCGCGCCGCCGCCTCGAGTTCGGCGTCCGTGGCATCCGGCCTCGCGTACCGCAGGTTCTCGCCGATCGTGGCGTGGAAGAGGTAGGTCTCCTGGCTCACGATGCCGATGTGGGAGATGAGCGACTCCTGGTCGAGATCTCGGACGTCGACCCCCGCGAAGCGCACGACACCTCCGGATGCCTCGTACAGCCGCGGCACGAGGTACGACACCGTCGTCTTGCCGGCACCCGACGGCCCGACGAACGCGGCGAACTGCCCGGGCTCGATCGTGAAGCTCACCGCGTCGAGCGTCGGTCGCGACTCGTCGTCGGCATCGGGGTAGCGGAACGACACCTCATCGAACTCGACGCGTCCGAGCTCGGGGCCGAGCGGCACCTCGCGGGCATCGGCCGTGTCGGTGATCGCCGGCTTCAGGTCGAGGTACTCGAAGATGCGCGCGAAGAGGGCGCTCGAGGTCTGCAGGTCGAGGGCCACCCGCATGAGCCCCATCAGGGGGAACAGCAGGCGCGCCTGCACGGTCGTGAACGCGACGATCGTGCCCGCCGTGACATCCGCCGCGCCGCCGGCGATGAGCCACCCGGCGACCAGGTAGACGATCGCGGGGATCGACGACATGAAGATGTTGACCATCGCGAAGAACCACTGGCCCGTCATCTGCTGCTTGACCTGCAGGTGGATCTGGTTCCGGTTCTCGTCGGCGTAGCGCTCGATCTCGCTCTTCTGCCGCGTGAAGCTCTTCGACAGCAGGATGCCGGAGACGCTCAACGTCTCCTGCGTGATCGCCGTCATCTCCGAGAGCGATTCCTGCGTCCTGCCCGCGATGCGCGCCCGCACCTGGCCGACCCTGCGCTGCGCGATGACCATGAACGGCATGAGCACGAGCGCGATGATCGTCAGCTGCCAGTTCAGGATCAGCATCGCGATGAACGCCGAGATCACGGTGACGGTGTTGCCGAGCACGCTCGACACGGTGTTCGTCAGCACGCCCGCGACGCCGCCGACGTCGTTCTGCAGCCGCGACTGGATGACACCAGTCTTCGTGCGCGTGAAGAAGCTCAGCTCCATCGCCTGCAGGTGCGTGAAGAGCCGCACGCGCAGGGCGCCCATGACGTTGTTGCCGATCGTCGCGGTGAGCCATGTCTGCCAGACACCGAGCAGCGCCGAGACGACGAAGACGGCGATCATCGCGATGACGAGCCACATCAGCACCGGCAGGTTCGGGCCGGACACCTCGCCGTTCGCATCGACCGGGAACAGTCCGTCGTCGAACGCGCGCTGGGTCAGGAGCGGCGGGATGATGGCGAGCGCCGCGCCGATGAGCACGAGCACGATCGTCGTGACGAGCGCGGCCTTGTGCGGGGCGAACAGCTCGGCGATGCGACCGAGCAGGTTCGGCACCTGCGGCGCCTCGGCGTTCGCGGCTCGCTGCGCCGCCTCGTCGGCGGCGAACACCCGGCGGGAACCGCCGCCGCCACTGCCGCCCGCGCCGCGACCACCGCCGCCACCGCCTCCGCCGCCGCGTGGGCCTCCCCCGTGCATGCTCATGGCATCACCCTATGCCGGGCCCTCGCAGGCGAGCCCGGCGTTCGCCGCGAGCAGAGCAGAGCGGATGCCGCCGGCCCTGGCCTGCGGCATCCGCTCTCGTCGTTTCGTCTACCCCTTGGTCGAGCCCGCGAGCAGGCCGCGCACGAAGTAGCGCTGCAACCCGAAGAAGACGCCGAGCGGGATCACGATCGAGATGAACGCGGCCGCCGTGAGCCGTTGCCAGTCCTGGCCTCGCGTGCCGACCATCTCGGCCAGCCGCTGCGTGAGTGGAGCGACGTCTTGCGTGCCGCCGGAGAAGATCAGCGCGACGAGCAGGTCGTTCCACACCCAGATGAACTGGAAAATCGCGAACGATGCGAGCGCCGGGGTCGCGAGCGGCAGCACGATGCGGAAGAAGATCTGGCCGTGCGTCGCGCCGTCGACCCGCGCCGCCTCGATGACGTCGGACGGGATCTCGGAGATGAAGTTGTGCAGCAGGAAGATCGCGAGCGGAAGCGCGAACATCGAGTGCGCGAGCCACAGGGGCAGATAGTTCTGCTCGGGGATGATCGGCACCATGTCGTGCAACCACGCCTGCATCGGCCGCAGCCACGTCGAGAAGATCTGCAGCAGCGGCACGAGGGCCATCTGCAACGGGATGATCTGCAGCGCGAACACGAAGATGAAGAGCCAGTTGACCCACTTGAAGCGGATCCACGCGAACGCGTAGGCGGCCATCGATGCGAAGACGAGCGGGATCAGCGTCGCGACCAGCGCGATGGCGATCGAGTTCACGATGTACGCGCCGAGCTGCGGTGACGACGACGATGTCGAGAACAGCACGTCGCGATAGTTGTCGAGCGTGAAGCCCGGGTTCTGGAAGATCGTCCACCAGCCGGTGGTGCGGATCAGCTCCGCCGGCCGGAACGACGAGACGAGCAACCCGAAGGTCGGGATGGTCCAGAGCACCGCGATGATGAGGGAGATGATCGTCGCGGTGCGCGAGGTCAGCCGCTTCTTCACCCGCCCCGTCTTCGTGCCGTACTCAGTGCGCTCGGCGGCTTCGATCGAACCGAGGTTCTCGCCGACCGGGAGGTCGGCGGGGGCGACGCTGCTCATCGGATCTCCCTCTGCTTGCGGAGCACATTGACGTTGTAGATGACGATCGGGAGCACGAGCACGAAGAGGATCAGGGCGAGGGCCGACCCGCGCCCGACCTCGCTCGCTCGGAACGCCTGGGTGTACATCTCGTTGGCGATGACGCTCGTGTTGAAGTTTCCGGCGGTCATGGTGCGGACGATGTCGAAGACCTTCAGCGTGGCGATCGAGATCGTCGTGAGCACCACGACGAGCGCGCCGCGGATGCCGGGCACCGTCACGTTCATGAAGCGCTGCCAGCCGTTGGTGCCGTCGAGCTGGGCCGCCTCGATCTGCTCGGTGGGCACGCCCTTGATGGCCGCGCTCAGGAGCACCATGGCGAAGCCGGTCTGGATCCAGATCATGATGACGATCAGCAGGAAGGTGTTGATCGGGTCGGTCTGCAGCCATTGCACGGGTTCGCCGCCGGCGGCGGTCACGATCGCGTTCAGCAGGCCGATCTGCTCCCGGTCGCCCGAGCGGTACTCGTAGACGAACTTCCAGATGACGCTCGCCCCGACGAAGGAGATGGCGATCGGCATGAAGAGGATCACCTTGTAGTACCGCTCGCCCCGCGACCGGTCGATGAACACGGCGTAGGCGAGGCCGATCGCGGTCGAGAGCGTCGGCACGAGCAGCACCCAGATGATCGTGTTGATCAGCGTGCGGATGGCCGCGGGTTGCGTGAAGGTCCAGACGAAGTTGTCGAGCGTCCAGTCACCGCTCGAGTCCTGGAATGCGAGCAGGCTCGTGCGGATCGCGGGGTAGACGAGCCCGACGACGATGAAGAGCATCGCGGGCAGCAGGAACAGCCCGAGCTGCCAGTAGTCGCGGCCCTTCTTCGGTGCCTTGTCGATGAAGAAGATGAGGAGGCCGACCACCGCGGCGAACACCGCGAGCCCCATCACCACCTGCAGCAGCTTGCCGAGCAGATCGGCGGTGGTCATCGTGCCTCCCAATGTTCGTCATTGAAATCGGAGTGGTCGTCGAAGGCGGGTGACGGAGGGCGGGGATTTCGCATCCCCGCCCTCCGATCATGCTCCTCGCACCCGAGTCGCGCCAGCTAGCTCTTCGGCCAGCTCGACTCGATGGTGTCGAGCACCTGTGCGGTGTCTTCACCCGTGACCCAGGCGACGATGCCCTTCCAGAAGGAGTCGGCACCCACGGCGCCGGGCATCAGGTCGGATCCGTCGAAGCGGAACGTGGTCTCGGGGTCCTGCAGGATCTCGATCGACTGCGTGAGCAGCTCACTCGAGGCGACCTGCGGGTCGAGGCCCTTGTTCGCGCTGATGACACCGCCGAGGCTCACGCGGTTGTTCGCCCAGGTGTCGCTGGAGAGGTAGGCGCGGAACGCCTCGACCTCTTCGGCGTCGCGGAATGCGACCGGGAACTCGCCGCCGCCGGTCACCGACAGCGGGTCGTCGGCGTTGACGGGCGGGAGCAGGAAGGCGAACACGCTGCCGTCGGAGGCGACGGTGTTCTCGTCGCCGCCCTCGGGGTTCCAGAAGGTCTCGTAGAACGAGGCCTGGTGGTGCAGCGAGCACGTTCCGTCGAGGATCGGCAGACCGGCCGTCTGGAACGCCTCGGTGACCTGCGTCGACACGTCTCCGATGCCGCCGTTGACCATGTCGTCGTTCTTCAGGTACGCCCCGACCGCGTCGAAGGCCTCGGCCACCTGCGGGTCGTTGAACGGGATCTCGTGCGTGACCCACTGGTCGTACACATCGGCACCGTGCAGGCGCAGCATGTAGTCCTCGACCCAGTCGGTGCCCGGCCAACCCGTGGCGTCACCCGACTCGAGGCCGACGCACCAGGGCTTGTGGTCGCCCTCGGCCGCGATCGTCTCGGAGAGCTCGGTCAGCTCGTCGAGGGTCTTGGGGATCTCGTACCCCTTCTCTTCGAACTCGGCCGGCGAGTACCAGACGTAGCCCTTGATGCTCGCCATGAGCGGGGCGGCGTAGAAGGTGTCTTCGTAGGTGCCGTACTGCTTCCAGTCTTCGGACCACCACTCGTCGACGTTGGCCTCGACGGCCTCGGAGGCCGGGATCAGCCAGCCGCCGGCCGCGAGTCGGCCGAGGAGGCCGGGCTGCGGCACGATGCCGACGTCGGGGGCGTTGCCGCCCTCGGCGAGCACGGCGATCTGCGCCTCGAACTCGCTCGAGCCCTGGTAGTCGACCTCGATGCCGGTGCAGGTCTCGAAGTCGGCCCACGACTCGCTGAGGCGGTCGGCCTCGAGGTCGAGGATGGTGCCGGCGACCGAGACCGACTTGCCGTCGAACGTGCCGTACTGCTCGTAGTCGGCGCAGTCGACGTCGGCGGCGTCTTGCTCCGCGACGTCTCCGGTGCAGCCCGTGAGGGCGAGTCCAACCGCCGCGGCCGCCACCACGGGGGCCATCCAACGGCGATGCCGTCTGATTCTCATGTCATCTCCTCGTCGAGTGAATGTGGTGCAGGCGAAGCCGGGAACCGGTTCCAGCCTCAACGCTAGAACACCCGCCGCCCTCCTCACAAGGGATGGGAGGTCACGGTTCGGCCACTCCCCCGCGTCGCCGCGCGAACTGGCGGAGAGCGCTCCCATCCCAACGCCGCCGCGGAGCCCTCCGCGCCCATCTCATGCCGGAAACGGTTCCACAAACGCCGGAACGGGCAGTACACTCTGGCTCGGAGCAGCCCGACGAGGGGAGGCGTGCATGGCCGCGATCGGCGATGTCGCACGCCTCGCGGGCGTCTCGAAGGCCACGGCCTCCCGAGCGCTCACCGGCAACGGCTACGTCGCTGAGGAGACCCGCCGTCGCGTCGAGTCGGCTGCCGCCGAGATCGGGTACATCGCCTCCCCCGACGCCGCGAGCCTCGTCACGGGGCGCACCAAGAACGTCGGGGTGGTCATCCCGTTCGTCAACCGCTGGTTCTTCGGCGAGGTGCTCGAGGGCATCGAGCGATCGCTCCTCGCGGCCGGCTACGACCTGACGCTCTACAACCTCTCCGACAGCGGCCCCGATCGGGCCCGCGTGTTCGAGTTCTTCCTCGCCCGCAAGCGGGTCGACGCGGTCATCGCGGTGGGCGTCGACCTCGCCGAGCACGAGGTCGCCGCACTCGATCGCCGCGACAAGCCGCTCGTGTGCCTCGGCGGCACGGGCGGCTCGGCCGCCCGGCTCTCGATCGACGACCGGGCCATCGGCCAGCTCGCGACCGAGCACCTGCTGCACCTCGGCCACACCCGGATCGCGCACCTCGCGGGCGTCGGCGCGAGCGCGCAGCCCGACACGGTGCAGGGTCGGCGCCGGCACGGGTTCCTCGAGGCGATGGGCGCGGCCGGTCACGCCCCCTCGGCCGGCGACGTCGTCGAGGCCGAGATGACCATGCCGGGCGGGTATCGCGCCGCACTGCAACTGCTCGGGCACCCCGGTCCGCGGCCGACCGCGGTGTTCGCGGCATCCGACGAAGTCGCGTTCGGCGCCATCCGCGCCGCCGAACGACTCGGCATCGCGGTGCCGAGGGAGCTCTCGATCGTCGGCGTCGACGGGCACGAGTACGCCGAGATGTTCGACCTCACGACCATCGAGCAGTACCCGGGCGAGCAGGGGCGCTCAGCCGTCGAGGTCGTGCTGCGCCTGCTCGGGGAGGGCGCCGTCGCCGACCCCCTCCCCGATTCCGGCGCCCCCATGCCGACCCGCCTCGTGGTGCGCGCGAGCTCGACGGCCGCCCCGCGCTGAGCACGAAGCCGACGCCGCGGCGCAGCGGCGACGCGGCGCCCAGGCGACGGTCGCTTGCGATCAGGCGGCGTCGCCGATGCCGATCGCCTCGGCCTCACCCGCCGGGGTCTCGGCCACGCCGTCGGCGGAGGCGAGCTTCGATCGCCCGATGACGACGATCGCCGCGGCGATGAGCACGGCGATCGCGCCGGCGATGAACGGGCTCGACGGCGACACCGTCGCGGCGAGCACCGTCGCAGCGGGCGGGGCGATCGCCCCGCCGAGGAAGCGCACACCCGAGTAGGCGCTCGACGCGACGGAGCGGGGCAGGTCGGTCGCATCCATCACGCACTCGGTGAGCACGGTGTTCAGGATGCCGAGCAGGAGTCCGCCGATGACGACGCACACGATGACCGCGACGGCCGAGCCGATGAAGGCGGCGAGGGCGAGCAGGTCGAGGGCGAGCAGGGGCAGCACGAACCAGAGCACCCGGGTGCGGCGCATGCGCGCGGTCAGCAGCGGCGCGACCCAGACCGAGGTGACGGCGACCGCGACGCCCCATCCGAAGAACACGAAGCCGAGCGCGATGGCACTGTGGATGCCGAGCGGCACGAGGGCGAACGGGGTGTACGCGAGGAGCACGAAGAAGCCCATGTTGTAGAACAGCGCCGCCGCGGCGAGGATGCCGAGTGCCGGTCGGGCGAGCGCTCGGAAGGGAGCCGAGAGCTTCGTGGGCACCGGCTTCTCCGTGCCATCCGATCGCAGCAGGGTGACGATCGCGATGAAGCCGACGGCCATGAGCACCGCCGTGCCGAAGAACGGGCCGCGCCAGCTCCACGATCCGAGCAGGCCGCCGACGAGCGGGCCGATCGCGAGGCCCAGGCCGAGGGCCGCCTCGTAGAGGATGATCGCCGAGCTGCTGCCGCCGGCCGCAGCGCCGACGATCGTCGCGAGCGCGGTCGAGATGAAGAGCGCGTTGCCGAGGCCCCACCCGGCACGGAAGCCGATGATCGACTCGACGTCGCCCGAGAGGCCGGCGAGCGTGGCGAACACGACGATCACGCCGAGGCCGATGAGCAGGGTTCGCTTGGCGCCGATGCGGCTCGAGATCCAGCTCGTGAAGAACATCGCGATGCCCGTGATCACGAGGTAGCTCGTGAAGAGCAGCTCGGTCTCGGTCGGCGTCGCCTCGAGGTCGGCGGCGATCGCGGGGAGGATCGGGTCGACGAGGCCGATGCCCATGAACGCGACGACGCACGAGAACGCGACGGCCCAGACGGCCTTGGGCTGCTTGAGGATCGAGGCTCCGGATGCCGCGTGGCCGGCCTGTGCCGGAACCGCCCTGGTGTCGACGCTCATGCGACGCCCTCGGCGCCCGCAGCGGCCTCCACCAGTGCGGCGCGAGACCGCTCGAGTCGCGTGCGCACGATCTCGACCGCCGTCGCGAGCGTCTGCAGCTCGTCGTCGTCGAGGTCGGCGAACGTCGGGGCGAGGGAGTTCGCCAGTTCGCTCCGCCAGGCGTCGAGCGCGGCGAGCCCGCGGGGATCGGCCGAGATGAGCATCGCCCGTGCATCGTCCCGGTCGACGATGCGGCGGATCCATCCCCGGTCGTCGAGCGCGTGCACGAGCTTGGTCATCGTCGGCTGGGTGACGCGGCTGACCTTCGCGAGCTCGCCGAGCCGCATCGGGCCGAGGTCTCGCAGCACGCTGAGGGTGCGCCAGACGGCGGGCGATTCGGTGTTGCCCGTCACCGTCGCGGCGAGCCGGGTGAGTCGGTGGTTCACGGAGACGAGGTCTCCGATCACGGTGGGGAGGTCGAGCTGGGTCATGCCACCAGTATACATAGCTTGGCTATGGAACTGGCTGGCCGGGTTCGCCGCGAACGACGGATGCCCCGTGGCTCATGCGAGCCACGGGGCATCCGTGTGAATCAGGTGACGCGAGTCACCTCAAGTTCGAGCCCCCTCTCGAGGGCACGGATTACTTGAGGGTGACGGTAGCGCCGGCTTCCTCGAGGGCAGCCTTCGCCTTGTCGGCGGTCTCCTTGTTCGCGCCCTCGAGCACGGCCTTGGGAGCACCGTCGACGACGGCCTTGGCCTCGCCGAGGCCGAGCGAGGTGAGCTCGCGGACGGTCTTGATGACCTGGATCTTCTTGTCGCCGGCAGCCTCGAGGATGACGTCGAAGGAGTCCTTCTCCTCAACCTCTTCAGCAGCAGCGCCAGCGCCACCGGCAACGGCGACGGGAGCGGCAGCGGTGACTTCGAACTTCTCCTCGAACGCCTTCACGAACTCGCTGAGCTCGACAAGCGTCAGGCCGGCAAACTGCTCGAGCAGCTCTTCGGTGGTGAGCTTCGCCATGATGTATCTCCTAGATTTTTCGGGGTTGTAGAACGAGAACGTCGGGCGCTTACGCGGCCGCGGTCTCCAGCTTTTCGCGAAGCGCGTCGATGGTGGCGGCAGCCTTGCCCATCGTCGCCTTCATCATTCCCGCTGCCTTCGCAAGCAGAACCTCGCGGCTCTCGAGCGAGGCGTACTTGTTGACCTCGTCGGCGTTGAGGGCCTTGCCCTCGAAGACGCCGCCCTTGATCACAAGATTCGGGTTTGCCTTGGCGAAGTCACGAACGGCCTTGGCGGTGGCGACGAAGTCGCCGTGCACGAAGGCGACGGCGGACGGGCCGACGAGGTCGGCATCCAGCGTCGTGATCCCCGCGTTGTTCGCGGCGATCTTGGTCAGCGTGTTCTTCACCACGGCGTAGTTCGCGTCCTGACGGATGTTGCCGCGCAGCTGCTTGAGCTGGGCAACCGTCAGGCCGCGGTATTCGGTCAGCAGAACGGCAGTCGAGCTCTCGAACAGGTTCGTGAGTTCGGCAACCGAGGCTTCCTTGTTCGCCATGGCCACTCCTTGTGTACTCAACATGCATCGCGGTGGCGGTGCACGGCTTCGGATCGCGGCTCACGTGACGAGGTCTGCGGGCAGCAAAAAGGCTCCGGCGCAGTTGCGCGGAGCCTGGCCCGATTGCATCGGAAAGTCTTCGTCACACCTGCGCGGGCCCTTGCTTTCGCAAGACTTCGGTCGACCCACATCTCTGCGGGCACGACGACCAGCGGTCTTCGGCTCCGTACAGGCTAACGGATGTCGCGCGCTCCGCCAAATCGGCGGCGTGCGACATCCGCTCGATCATTTTCGCACGGCGGGAATAGTTGACCAATGTCCAAGGTTGACTCAATGCAACCAATTATATATAGTTGTCGAATATCAACTTGTATGACGTAAGGAAACACGTGACTTCTGTGGCAGACCAGCCCACGACCGGCTCGGTGCCGGCCGCGCCGGCGCAACGCACCCCGCGCGAGGTGATCGTCGCGATCTCCGGCCTCGTCGTGGCGATGTTCGTCGCCGTCATCTCCGGCACGGTCGTCTCGACCTCGATGCCGCTCATCATCGCCGACCTCGGCGGCGACCAGACCGCCTACACCTGGGTCATCACCGCGAGCCTGCTCGCCATGGCCGTCTCCACCCCGATCTGGGGCAAGCTCGCCGACCTCGTGAACCGCAAGGTGCTGCTCATCTCGGCGATCAGCCTGTTCGTCGTCGGCACGGCGATCGCCGGCTTCGCCCAGGACACCACGACCCTCATCGCCGTGCGCGTGATCCAGGGCCTCGGCGCGGGCGGCCTCATGTCGCTCGTCATGATCCTCATCGCCGTCATCATCTCGCCGCGCGAGCGCGGCAAGTACATGGGCTTCGTCGGCGGCATCATGGCCGTCGCGACCATCGGCGGCCCGCTGCTCGGCGGCGTCGTGACCGACGCCTGGGGCTGGCGCGCCAACTTCTTCCTCCCGGTGCCGCTCGCGATCATCGCGCTCATCGTGATCCAGCGCACGCTGCACCTGCCCCCCATGCCGAAGCGCCCCGTGAAGATCGACTACCTCGGCATCGCGCTGCTCACGGTCGGCGTCTCGCTGCTGCTCATCTGGGTCTCCCTCGGCGGGAGCGAGTTCGAGTGGGACTCGATGACGAGCTACGTCATGATCGGCGTCTCCGCTGCGGCCATCATCGGCTTCGTCATCACCGAGTTCTTCGTCGCGGAGCCGATCGTTCCGATGACGCTCTTCAAGAACCGCACGTTCACGCTCTCGGTCATCGCCTCGGTCTCGATCGGCGTCGCCATGTTCGCGACCAGCGTCTTCCTCGCGCAGTACTTCCAGCTCGCGCGCGGCGCCACCCCGACCGAGTCGGGCCTCATGACGATCCCCATGATCGTCGGCCAGATGGGCGCCTCGATCCTCATCGGCGCACTCATCAGCAAGTTCGGCAAGTGGAAGCGCTTCATGGTGCTCGGGTCGCTGCTCGTCATCGTCGGCAGCTACCTCATGACGACCCTCGACTACGACACCGACTACCTCTGGGTCAGCGTCTACATGGTCGTGCTCGGCGCAGGCCTCGGCATGGTCATGCAGAACCTCACGCTCGTCGTGCAGAACGACACCCCCGCCTCGCAGCTCGGTGCCGCGAGCTCGAACGTGAACTTCTTCCGCACGATCGCGGGCACCATCGGCGTCACCATCATGGGCTCGCTGCTCGCCACGCAGGTCACGACGCACATCACCTCGGGCCTGAAGGGCTTCACGCCCACCTCGCCCGAGGAGGTCGAGGCGCTGAAGGGCCTCGCCGGCGGCGGCATCCCCCACGTGTCGCAGCTGCCCGACGGCATCCGCGTGATCATCGAGAACGCCTACGGCAACGGCATCGCCGATGTCTTCTGGCTGGCCGTGCCGCTCGCGGTGCTGAGCGTGATCGCGATCGCGTTCCTGCCGAACAAGGCGCTCTCGACCAAGACCTCGGCCGAGCAGCTGAAGGAGGAGTTCGAGCAGGTCGCGATCGACCTCGCCGAAGCCGAGATCGGCGCACCGGTCACGTCGTCGATGCAGCTCGTCGACGGGGAAGCCGCAACCGAGGGCACCGCGAAGACGACCGCCGGGTCGCGCGGTGCCGCCGACGCCTCCTCCACAGGCGGCGACCGATAACATGACCATCGTGACCGAGGCATCCCCAGCCCTCGATGAGGCCATCGCCGAAGTCGAGGAGCAGATGAGCGTGCTCTTCAGCCGGGCCCGCCTCATCTGGAAGGAGGCGGCGCAGCAGGTCCACCCCGACCTGCAGCCCGCGGCCTACAAGCTGCTCTCGACGATCGTGCGACACGGCTCCGCCAACGCGCACGTGCTCGCGGAGATGTTCGAGATGGACAAGTCCGTGGTGAGCCGCCAGGTGCGCATGCTCGAGGAGCTCGGACTCGTCGAGACCCGCGCCGACGAGCGCGACGGGCGCGTGCGCGTGCTCGTGGCGACGCCGGTCGCCGAGGAGCGGGTCCGCGAGGTGCGCGATCGCAACCAGCAGCGGTTGCGGAGCGTGCTGCTCGACCGGCCCGAAGCCGAGCTGCGCGGCTTCGCGCAACTGCTCCGGAGCATCGCCGAGGCCTGAGCCCAGGTCACCGATCACGAGCGAGGCCCGCACCCCCAGGGGTGCGGGCCTTCGTTCGTCAACGGGTCGGGGCGCTCCCCGCGTCGGACGCCGGGGCGAGCGGGAGCGCGACGACGAACGCCGTGCGACCGGGTTCGCTCGTCACCGACACCTCGCCGTCGTGCGCCTCGACCACGGCCTTCACGATCGCGAGCCCGAGGCCGGTGCTGCCGGCGATGCGCGAACGCGACGAATCGCCCCTGGCGAAGCGCTCGAAGAGCGAGTCGGCCAGCGCGGGCGGAATGCCGGGGCCGTCGTCCTCGACGATCAGCACCACGTCGTCGCCGCGGCGCTCGAGCGAGGCCACCACGGACGTGCCGTCGGGCGTGTGCACGCGGGCGTTCGCGAGCAAGTTCGTCACGACCTGCCGCAGGCGCGGCTCATCGCCGACGACGACGGTCGCGCCGTCCGGAAGGCGCACCTCCCAGTCGTGACCCGGTCCGGCCGCCTGCGCGTCGCCGACCGCCTCGACGACCACTCGGCTGAGGTCGACGGGCAGCGCCGAGAGCTCGCGACCCTCGTCGAGCCGCGCGAGCAGCAGCAGGTCCTCGACGAGCTCGGTCATGCGCACGGATTCGCTCTCGATGCGGCCGATCGCGTGCACGACGTCGGGCGGCAGCTCGCCGCCGTGCAGCCTCGTGAGTTCGGCGTAGCCGCGGATCGAGGCGAGCGGCGTGCGCAGTTCGTGACTCGCGTCGGCGACGAAGCGGCGTACCTTCTGCTCGCTCTCCTCGCGGGCGGACAGGGCGGATGCCACGTGCCCGAGCATCCGGTTGAACGCGCCGCCGAGTCGGCCGACCTCGGTGCGTTCGTCGTCATCGGCGACCCGCTCCGCGAGCGCGACGTCGCCGCGGTCGAGGGGCAGCTCCGAGACGCGCTGCGCGGTCGCCGTGACCTCCGCGAGCGGACTGAGCGCGCGCCGCACGACGACCGAGCCGAGGGCGAGGGCGAGCACGAGTCCCGATGCCGCGACGATCGCCACGGTGAGCGCGAGTTGCGTGGACTGGGCGTTGACGTCGGCGAGCGGCAGCGCGAGCACGGAGCGCACCTGCGGCTGCGACTGCGTCTCCACGGCGAGCGCGCGGTACTCCCCCATGCCGCCCGCCGTGATGGTGTGCGGCCGCCCGTCGGGCGGCACCGCGGCGAACGCCCGCGTGGCACCGCCGCTGGGTTCGAGCAGTTCCCCGGTCTCCGAGATGTAGACCCCGACCACCGTGTCGCCCGCGACGAGCACGCCGACGGTGCCGACCGGTTGGCCCGGCACGCGGAGGAACTCGAGCACGGTCGCCCTCGGGTCGGCGGGGAAGCCCGGCGGCGCCACATCGGTCGCCCGTGAGGCGGTGTCGCGCAGGCTCGCGTCGAGTCGGTCGACCGAGGTCGAGTGGAAGACGAGCACCGTCACGACGCCGATCGCGGCGCTCACCGCGACGAGCAGGGCGGCGACGATGACGAGGAGCCGGCGGCGGAGCGTCCAGGGCAGCCGCGGTCGGCGAGCGTCCGTCGACGGCGCGGCGGCGAGGCGATCGAGATCGTCGAGGTCGTCGACCCGCTCGGCATCGTCGAGCTCCCAGTCGACGTCGTCGACCGCCGGCGTCGCGCCGGTCGCGTTCGCCCGGGCGGACGCCGCGTAGCCGGGATCGCCGGGCCGCGTCATCCGGCGGCCTTCAGCATGTAGCCCGCGCCGCGCACGGTGTGGATCATCGGCTCACGACCCGCATCGACCTTCTTGCGCAGGTACGAGATGTAGAGCTCGACGACCGACTCCTTGCCGCCGAAGTCGTAGCTCCAGACACGGTCGAGGATCTGCGCCTTCGAGAGCACGCGACGGGGGTTGCGCATGAGGAAGCGCAGCAGCTCGAACTCGGTGGCGGTCAGCTCGATCGGCGTGCCGCCGCGGGTGACCTCGTAGGAGTCCTCGTCGAGCGTGAGGTCGCCGACGACGAGCACCGGGTCCTTCGCCTGGGCGAGCGTGAGCGTCGAGCGACGGATGAGTCCGCGGAGCCGCGCCACGACCTCTTCGAGGCTGAAGGGCTTCGTGACGTAGTCGTCGCCGCCCGCGGTGAGGCCGGCGATGCGGTCGTCGAGCGAGTCCTTGGCGGTGAGGAAGAGCACGGGCGTCTCGGTGCCGTCGGCACGAACGCGCTGCAGCACCTCGAGGCCGTCGATGTCGGGGAGCATGATGTCGAGCACGATCGCGTCGGGACGGAACTCGCGGGCGATCTTCACCGCCGACTGACCGTCGCTCGCGGTGCGCACGTCCCAGCCCTCGTACTTGAGGGCCATCTTGAGCAGCTCGGTGAGCGAGTGCTCGTCGTCGACCACGAGCACGCGCACCATCGAGCCGTCGCCCTTCGCGATGGCGGGGGCGCGGTGCGGGGTCGCTGGGGCGTTGCTGCTCATGTCTCCAGTATCCGCGCCGAGCTATGCGTTTCCTATGACTTCGTCGAGTGGATGCTGCGCGGCATGGACGAGTGGATGCTGCCCGGCATGGACGACTGGATGCTGCGCGGCATGGACGACTCATAGGCCGGCCATCGTCCGCCCACAGCCCTCGCCCCTACCGTCTCGATCGGCGCTCGCTCCGAGCGTCTCCCCCGACCTCTGAGGAAAACATGTTCTTCACCTACCTCCGGCGCGAACTCGCCGGGCGCCGCAGGCAGACCGCGATCATCGCGATCGGCATGGCGCTCGCGATCGCGCTCGTCATGATCGTGAACTCGGTCTCCACCGGCGTGCGCGACGCCCAGGCCGCCGTGCTCGAATCCGTCTACGGCGTCGGGACCGACCTCACGGTGTCGCAGGCTCCGACGCCGCCCGCGGAGGGCGAGGGCGGCGGTCCGCGGTTCGAGTTCGGCGCCGACGCGGGCACCACGACCGACGGCTCGACGGAGATCAGCCAGTCGCGCCTCTCCGCGGGATTCGGCGGGACCACCTTCGACCAGGACGCCCTGGCGTCGATCGAGGGGCTCGACGGCGTGGCCGCGGCATCGGCCACCCTCTCGCTCACGAACACGACGTTCGACGGCGAGCTGCCCGAGTTCCGACAGTCCACCGACAGCACCGACCAGATGCCCTCCGACGGCGAACAGCCCGCGGCCCCGCCGCAGGGCGGCTTCGACGGCGCCGGCGGCAGCGCCTTCGACGTCGACAGCTTCACCGTGCTCGGCCTCGACCCTGCGTCGGCCGCCGTCGGCCCCCTCTCGGCGGTCGAGCTGGCCGATGGGCGCGGGCTCGAGGCATCCGACACCGGTGAGGCCGTTGCCGTGATCGACGCGAGCTACGCTACGAGCGCCGAGCTCGCCGTCGGCGACACGATCGACGTCGGGGGTACGGAGTTCGAGATCGTCGGCACCGTCTCGTCGACCTCCGCCGAGGCGGCGACCGCCGCGAACGTCTACCTCCCCCTCGACCTCGCGCAGTCGATCTCGGGCGAGGAGGGCATGATCTCGAGCATCTCGGTGCAGGCCGAATCCGCCGACGGCATCGACGCGGTGCAGGCCGAGATCGAGGAGGCGCTGCCGGACGCCACGGTGTCGACGCAGTCCGACCTCGCCGCCTCCGTGTCGGGCTCCCTGGCGAGCGCGTCGAGCCTCATCTCGAACCTCGGGCTCTGGGTCTCGCTCGCGGTGCTCGTCGCGGCGTTCCTGATCGCCATCCTCTTCACCATCCAGGGCGTCACCCGCCGCACCCGCGAGTTCGGAACCCTGAAGGCGATCGGCTGGTCGAACGGCCGCATCGTCGGCCAGGTCGCCGGCGAGTCGCTCGTGCAGGGTCTCATCGGCGGCGCCGTCGGCCTCGTGCTCGGCCTCGCCGGGATCTGGGCGGTGAACCTCATCGCCCCGACGATCGGCGGCAGCGCCGGCTCCGAAGTGGTCGCGGGCGGCCCCGGCGGCGGCGACATGGCCATTCGGGGCGGCGGCCCGGGCGGCGGCTTCGCCGGCGCGGTGCAATCGGCCGCGTCATCCGCGGAGGTCGTGCTGCACGCCCCCGTCACCGTCGGCGTCATCGTGATCGCCATCGGACTCGCGATCCTCGGCGGCCTCGTCGCCGGCGCGTTCGGCGGATGGCGGGCCGCGAAGCTGCGCCCCGCCGAAGCCCTCCGCAGCGTCGCATGACGACCGAACCCCCCACGAAAGGAACCAGCATGTACACGCTCGAACACGTCTCGAAGACCTACGCGCAGTCCAAGCGCCGCGTCACCGCCCTGGAGGACGTCTCGCTGACGATCCCGAAGGGGCAGCTCGTCGCGATCCAGGGGCCGACCGGCGGCGGCAAGTCGACCCTCCTGCAGATGCTCGGCGCACTCGACCGGCCGAGCGCCGGGCGCGTCGCACTCGGCGAGGCCGAGCTGTCGCACCTGCCGGATCGGAAGCTCGCCGGCATCCGGGCGAAGGAGATCGGGTTCGTCTTCCAGGGGTTCAACCTGATTCCCACGCTCACCGCGCTCGAGAACGTCGAGACGGCGCTCGAGCCGCTCGGGGCGCCGGCCGAGGAGCGGCGTCGGCGTGCGACCGAAGCGCTCGAGTCGGTGGGTCTCGGCGACCGCGGCGGCCACGTTCCGAGCGAGCTGTCGGGCGGCCAGCAGCAGCGCGTGGCGATCGCACGGGCGCTCGTGAAGGAGCCCGACGTGCTGCTCGCCGACGAGCCGACCGGCAACCTCGACGAGCAGACCCGCGACGACATCATGGACCTGCTCCAGGGGCTCTGGCGCGACCGTGGCCTCACGCTCATCGTCGTGACGCACGACTCGGCGGTCGCGAAGCGGGCCGAACGTCGCCTGCACATCAGGAACGGGACCGTGACCGAGCGCTGAGAACGGAACGAGGACCGACGCACGAGACCCAGTAGGCACTGGTGCCGACCAGCGCACAGCACGCGAGCGCAGGCCGAACG
>NZ_JBHURI010000034.1:0-44443 GCF_042673425.1 Agromyces sp. NPDC056965
GGTGTGCCCGGCCTGCAGGCCGCACACCCGCCGTGCCCTACTCTCGACCCACGGCTCCGCACCGAGCGGACGCCGCCACAACCTCGATGGAGAGACTCGTGACCCAGGCATCCGTCGCCGCGCCCGTCATCGAGATGCAGGGCATCTCGATCACCTTCCCCGGCGTGAAGGCGCTCGACGGCGTCGACTTCCGCATGTTCCCCGGCGAGGTGCACTCGCTCATGGGCGAGAACGGTGCGGGCAAGTCCACGCTCATCAAGGCCCTCACGGGCGTCTACGGCATCGATGCCGGCACCATCACCCTCGCGGGCGAGCAGGTCTCGTTCAGCGGCCCCGCCCAGGCGCAGGCGTCGGGCATCTCGACGGTGTACCAGGAGGTCAACCTCCTGCCGAACCTCTCGGTGGCCGAGAACATCATGCTCGGGCGGGAGCCCCGCCGGTTCGGCTCGATCGACTGGCGGGCGATGCGCCGCCGCGCCGCCGGGCTGCTCGCGGGCCTCAACCTCGACCTCGACCCCGGCTCGCTCCTCGGCGACCACTCGCTCGCGGTGCAGCAGCTCGTGGCGATCGCACGCGCGATCGACGTGCAGGCGAAGGTGCTCATCCTCGACGAGCCCACGTCGAGCCTCGACGCCGACGAGGTGGCCGAGCTGTTCCGCGTCATCCGATCGCTCAAGGAGCAGGGCGTCGCGATCCTGTTCGTCTCGCACTTCCTCGACCAGGTGTACGAGATCTGCGACCGTCTCACCGTGCTGCGCAACGGCAGCCTCGTGGGGGAGTACCTCGTCGAGGAGCTCCTGCGCATCGACCTCGTGCAGAAGATGATCGGCAAGGAACTGACCACGCTCGACGACCTCGAGCAACGCGCCCGCTCGGCGGTGGTCGACGAATCCGATGCCGCGATCTTCGTGAACGCCGACGGTCTCGGGCGCCGCGGCGCGATCAACCCGGCCGATCTCCCCATCGCTGCCGGCGAGGTCGTCGGCCTCGCGGGCCTCCTCGGCTCCGGACGCACCGAGCTCGCGCGGCTGCTCGGCGGCATCGACCGCGCCGATCAGGGCGAGCTCGCGATCGGCGGCAAGGTCACGAAGCTCCGCACACCGAGGCAGGCGATCTCGAACCGCATCGCCTACTCGTCCGAGAACCGTCGCGACGAGGGCGTCGTCGGCGACCTCACGGTGCGCGACAACATCGTGCTCGCACTGCAGGCCGACCGCGGGTGGTTCCGGCCCATCCCCGCGAAGCGGCGCGACGAACTCACGCAGAGCTACATCCAGGCGCTCAACATCCGCCCGGGCAACCCCGACGCCCTCGTGCGCAACCTCTCGGGCGGCAACCAGCAGAAGGTGCTCCTCGCACGCTGGCTCGCCATCGCACCGCGACTCCTGATCCTCGACGAGCCCACTCGCGGCATCGACATCGGGGCGAAGGCCGAGATCCAGAAGCTCGTCTTCAACCTCGCCGAGAACGGCATGAGCGTGCTGTTCATCTCGGCCGAGCTCGAAGAGGTGCTGCGCCTCAGCCACCGCATCGTCGTGCTCCGCGACCGGCACGTCGTCGCCGACCTCGAGAACGACGGGCTCACGGTCGACTCGCTCCTCGCGCTCATCGCCGAGGGCTCGAGCGACGACGAGGTTCCGGATGCCGCGGACGGCGTGCCCATCGCCGTCGCCGTGCCCGGCGCTCGAGGCGCGGCCCCCACCGACCCGACCTCTACCGACCCGACCTCCACGACCCCCACCGACCCCACAGGAGGAAGCCGATGAGCGCCCTGCTCGCCAGGCTCGTCGCGAGCCGGCTGTTCTGGCCGATCGTGATGCTGCTCGTGCTCTTCACGATCAACCTGATCGCGTTCCCCGGATTCTTCGCGGTGACGCTGCGCGACGGGCACCTGTTCGGCAGCCTGATCGACATCCTCCGCAACGGCGCGCCGACGCTGATCATCGCCGTCGGCATGACCCTCGTGATCGCGACGCGGGGCATCGACCTCTCGGTGGGCGCCGTCGCCGCGATCTCGGGGGCGGTCGCCTGCTCGATCATCCTCGGGTCGCCCGAGCCCGGGAACCCGGCGACCGTCGCCGTCGCCGTGACGGTCGCGCTGATCATCTCGCTCGTGCTCGGCATGTGGAACGGATTCCTCGTCGCGGTGCTCGGCATCCAGCCGATCATCGCCACGCTCATCCTCATGACCGCCGGCCGGGGCGTCGCGATGCTCATCACCGAGGGGCAGATCATCACGGTGAACAGCCCGCCGTTCAAGGCGCTGGGCTCGGGGTTCTGGTTCGGCATCCCCATCGCGGTGATCATCGCGGCCGTCGTGTTCGGCGTCGCGGCGCTCGTCACCCGGCGCACGGCGCTCGGCATGTTCATCGAATCGGTCGGCATCAACCCCGAGGCGAGCCGCCAGGCCGGGGTGCGGGCGCGGGGCCTCCTCTTCGTGGTCTACACGTTCAGCGCGTTGTGCGCGGCGATCGCGGGCCTCATCCTCACGGCGAACACGGCCGCGGCCGACGCCAACAACACGGGCTTGTTCATCGAGCTCGACGCGATCCTCGCGGTCGTGATCGGCGGCACCTCGCTCGCCGGCGGCCGGTACTCGCTCGTCGGCACCCTCGTCGGCGCCCTCGTGATCCAGACGCTCGTGACGACCGTGTACACGGTCGGCATCCCGCCGATCGCGACGATGGTGTTCAAGGCGGCAGTCGTGACGATCGTGTGCCTGCTCCAATCGCCGACCACGAACGAGGCGCTGGGCGACTTCCGACGAAGACTGGCCCTGCGCGCCGGCAAGGGGGTGGCGGCGTTATGACGAAGCTCCTCGACGCACCCGAGCGTTCCCTTCCCACCGGCGGCCCGAACGGCGGCGCCCCGCGAGCGGGTCTGGCTCGACGCATCCGGAACCTGCTGACCAGCCCGAAGTACGGGCCGGTCACGGTGACGGCCGTGCTCTTCGTCGTCATCTTCATCGCGGGCGGCGTGCGCTACCGCGGCTTCTTCTCGGGCCAGGTCTTCCTCAACCTGCTCGTCGACAACTCCTACCTGATCGTGCTCGCTGTGGGCATGACGTTCGTGATCCTCACGGGCGGCATCGACCTCTCGGTGGGCGCGGTCGTGGCGCTCAGCGGCATGATTGCCGCGAGCCTGCTGCAGACGGGGTGGTCGCCCGCAGCGGTGATCCCGCTCATCCTCGTGCTCACGAGCATCCTGGGCCTGCTCGTCGGGCTCATGATCCACGTGTTCAAGGTGCAGCCGTTCATCGCCACGCTGGCCGCCATGTTCCTGGCCCGCGGGCTCTGCTACGTGATCAGCCAGAGCTCCATCTCGATCACCGACCCGACGTTCGTGCAACTGGCCGTTGCGCGCATCCCGCTCGGCGGCAACCTCTCGATCACCCCCAGCGTCGTCATCGCGGTGGTCGTCGTGGCGATCGCCGTCTGGGTGCTGCACGCCACGCGGTTCGGCCGCACCGTGTACGCGATCGGCGGCGGCGAGCAGAGCGGCCTGCTCATGGGACTGCCCGTGGCGCGGACCAAGGTGCTCGTCTACGTGATCAGCGGGTTCTGCTCGGGCCTGGCCGGCGTGCTCTTCACCTTCTACACGCTGTCGGGGTATCCGCTCACCGCGATCGGCACCGAGCTCGACGCCATCGCCGCCGTCGTGATCGGCGGTACCCTCCTCACGGGCGGCTACGGCTTCGTGCTCGGCTCGGTGCTCGGCGTGCTGGTGCTCGGCGTCATCCAGACGATCATCACGTTCGAGGGCACCCTGTCGTCGTGGTGGACGAAGATCTTCATCGGCGCCCTGCTGCTCGTCTTCATCATCCTGCAGAAGGTGCTCACGTCGCGGCGGCGATAGCGGGCTGCCGTCTCGGATAATGATGTGCAGCAGACAGAGCGCGCGGAAGCGCCGGGCAGGAGCCGACGGAACCGGTGAGTGAAGACGACAAGGCGCGCGCGGCCACCATCTTCGATGTGGCCCGGCTCGCAGGCGTATCGCACCAGACGGTGTCGCGTGTGCTCAACGAGCTGCCGAACGTGCGGCCCGCGACGCGCGACCGTGTCGAGAAGGCGATCAAGCAGCTGCGGTACGTGCCGTCGCAGGCGGCGCGCGCCCTCGTCACGCGACGCTCGCGCACCCTCGGCCTGATCACGACCGGTGCGCCCGACTTCGGTCCGTCGGCGACGGCCCTGCACTTCAACCAGGCGGCGCGCGACGCCCGGTACGCGGTCATCATGGCGAGCCTGCTCGAGACGGATGCCGCGTCGCTGCGGTCGGCCGCCGAGATGCTCGTGCGCCAGAACGTCGAGGCCATCGTGCTCATCGCGGCGCACCGGACGGCCGTCGACGCGGTGCAGGGCATCGAGCTCGGCGTGCCGCTCGTCGCCGTCGCGTCGCAGGGCTCGGGGCTCGCGCACCGGGTGTCGCTCGATCAGTTCGAGGGCGCGCGTCGAGCCGTCTCGCACCTCGTCGAGCTGGGGCACCGCGAGATCCGCCACCTCGCCGGGCCGGAGGATTCGATGGATGCTGCGGAGCGCGCCCGCGGCTGGCGCGACGTGCTCGCCGCCCATTCGCTCGTCGCCCGCGAACCGCTCGTGGGCGACTGGTCTCCGGCGAGCGGGTACCGCCTCGGGCGCGAGCTCGCGACATCCGACCCCGACTTCACCGCGGTGTTCGTCGGCAACGACCAGATGGCGCTCGGCGTCATCCACGCGCTCACCGTCGAGGGCCGCTCGGTTCCGGGCGATGTGAGCATCGTCGGCTTCGACGACATCCCCGAGGCCGAGCACCTCGCACCGCCCTTGACGACCGTGCGGCAGGACTTCGCGCTGCTCGGGCGCGATGCCGTCGCCGCGGTGCTCACCGTGCTCGGCGACGAGGAGGCGGAGGACCTGCCCGTGCGGGCGCCGACGCTCGTGGTGCGCGCGTCGACACGAGCCGTCGGACGGCCGCCGGGCGCGTCGCAGTAGCCTGCCCCGCCCGCCGCGCAATATTCCGCTCCGGACCACTCGTGTCGCACCGGACACGGGATATCGTGCGTCCCGTGCGACACGAGTGGTCCCGAACTCGGGCGGTCTGCCGGACTACGCCTGCTGGCTGTAGTCCGGAAGCTGCTGCAGGGTCCAGACGTTGCCGTCGGGGTCGGCCACGCTGACGAAGCGGCCCCATGCCTGCTCGTCGACGCCGTTCGCCTCGACGCCCTTGGCGCGGAGGTCTGCGAGCACGGCGTCGGCGTCGGCGATCACGACCTGGATCGTGTCCTGGCGGCCCGGTTCGAGAGTGCCGCCGAGTCCGGTGCCGATCGCGATGGAGCATGCGGAGCCGGGCGGCGTGAGCTGCACGAACCGCACCTCGTCGCTGACCTGGAAGTCGTGGTCGGCGTTGAACCCGAGCTTGTCGACGTAGAACGCCTTCGCGCGGTCGACGTCGGTGACGGGCACGTGGATGAGTTCGATCTTCCAGTCCATGGTGACTCCTCGGAGGGGTGCGGTGGTGCGATCCGTTCCATCGAATCGTCTGCTTCCACGGTAGGCAATGAAGCGGACAGTTTCCGTCCGCATTCAGGCGCCGAGCGGATGCCTCGGCGCCCGAGTGGAAGGATGGACGCATGGCATTGCACATCACGGGGGAGCAGGCCGCCGACGAGCTGCTCAGCGACGACGCGTTCGCGCTGCTCACGGGAATGCTCCTCGACCAGCAGGTGACCATGGAGTCGGCGTTCGCGGGGCCCGAGAAGATCCGCACACGCATCGGCTCGATCGACCCCGAGACGATCGCGGGCTACGACCCCGACGCGTTCGTCGAGGTGTTCAAGCAGACGCCCGCGGTGCACCGCTTCCCGGGCTCGATGGCGGGCCGCGTGCAGGCGCTCGCGTCGGCGATCGTGGAGGACTGGAGCGGCGAGGCATCCGCGCTCTGGACGCAGGGCGAGCCGAGCGGCGCCGAGGTGCTCAAGCGGCTGAAGGCCCTGCCGGGCTTCGGCGACCAGAAGGCGAAGATCTTCCTCGCGCTGCTCGGCAAGCAGTGCGGGCTCGAGGCGCCGGGCTGGCGCGAGGCCGCCGGATCGTACGGCGACGAGGGGGCATTCCGTTCGGTCGCCGACATCGTCGACCCCGAGTCGCTCGCCAAGGTGAGCGCCACGAAGCAGGCCGCCAAGGCTGCTGCGAAGGCCACCAAGGGCTGAGCGCCCCGCGCCCGGTCGAGCGGCCCGGCCGAGCGGCCTCGAGCTACCCGACGAGGAACCCCGCGATCGCGAGCGCCATCGACTTCGGCTCCCACGCATGATCGGCCGCGGGAACGGTGCCGCGGATCGCGTGCGGCAGGCTCGCGACGAGCGAGTCGGCCGCGGGCCCCATGAGGTCGAGCGTCTGCTCGCCGACGAGCACGAGCGTCGGCTGCGTGACACCCGCCCAGAGTGCCGGTCGCGCCGCGCTCTGAGTCCAGGCGAGCGCCTCGGAGTCGGGCTCGAGGCTCGGGCCCATCGCCGTCATGATCGGCCAGCCCGGGCTCGACTTCGCGCCCGCGAGCCACTCGGGCGGCATGTCCTTCATGAAGTACTCGATCGTCGCGTCGCCGTCGCCGGCCGCGATGCGCTCGCGGAGCCCTGCGAGGAACTCCGCGCCGTCGGTGCCGAGCTCGGCGCTCAGCGGCACCTCCCACAGCACGAGCTTCGAGACGGCGAGCCCGGATGCCGCGGCTGCGAGTGCGATCGCTCCGCCTGAGGAGCTGCCGAAGAGGGCGACGGCGTCGTCGGCGCCCTCGGTGGCGACGGCGATGAGCGCGCGGAGGTCGTCGAGCGTCTGCTCGAGGGTGATCGGCGCCTCGGCGGGGCTCTCGCCGCGCCCGCGCCGGTCGTAGTGGAAGACGGTGAACCCGTGGCGGGCCAGCTCCTTCGCCATCTCGACGCTCGCCGGGTCGAACGCGCGGAACTGCATCGCCCCGTCGATGAGGATCACGGGCGGCCCCGATCCCTGCCGGTCGTAGGCGATGCGCGTGCCGTCGGCTGAGGTCGCGAACTCGGTCATCGGGCGTCCCTTCATCGGGTGCGAAGATCTGGCTCGAAGTCAGGCTACGCCGTCGCCCGCGTAGCGACAACGACTGTTATCGGTAAACAAGACGCGGAGTCATCTCGCGGTCGCGCGGCGACGCATTCAAGAAATAGCTTGCACCGACAGCCGAACTCCATCAAGATGTCGATTGATACCGATAACAATTGTGATCGACACTTGGAGCCAAGGATGCCTTCACCACGTTTCATCGACCGACTCGGCAGGATCGGCCTCGCGGGTGTGCTCGCGGCCGGCGCGCTGATCCCGATCACGGCGGCGTCGGCCTCGGCCGCCCCGCTCGGGGGCGCCGCCGACCGCGCGGCCGCCGCCGTGGCAGGTGCCGCCGCGACCTCCGGCGACCTGCTGACGCTCACCTCGAAGCAGCTCGAGGTCGCGGTCTCGGCGGCGTTCCCGCAGGTGGTCGGCTACACCGACCGCGCGACGGATGCCTCGATCGCCGGCAACCCCGACGTGCTCACGAGCCTCATGGTCAACGGCACGGCCGAGCCGGTCGCCGTCGCGTCGGAGCGCGCGGGCAAGCAGGCGGTCGACTACACGCTCACCCCGACGAACCTCGACGGCGTCGTCATCGAGGCGCGCCTGAGCCTCAAGGGCAACGTCGTCACGTTCGCCGTGACGGGCATCACCGATCCGGGCGGGGTCGTGCGCACGCTGCAGATCCCCGGCCAGAACCTCGTGACGGTGTCGTCGGCCGACCCCGGGGCATCCGTCGCCGCGGCGAACCTCTCGGTCAACCGCAACGTCTCGGGCGACACCTTCATCCCCGTGAGCACCGCAACGCCGCTCGACGCGAGCGCCAAGTCGTCGAACGCGATCATCGTGAACACCGGCGAGCTCGCCGCGGCGTTCGCGACGAACTCGCTGTACGACACCTCCTCGGGCCCGGGCAACAAGGACTCCGGCAACTTCTGGCGGCAGGCCGTGAGCGACGGCGCCGGCGGCGTCGAGGTCGGCGTCTCGAGCGGGCAGTGGCTCGTGCGGGCCGACCGCTCGACCACGGTCGAGGAGCTGCCCTGGGTGAAGGTCGCCATCACGCCAGACGCCAACGGCGACGGCACGGTCGACTGGCAGGACGGCGCGATCGCGACGCGCGACATCCGCGTCGCCCCGTTCAAGGGCGACGAGACGCCCGACAACGTCGTGACGCACATCCCGTTCAACTTCGCGTCGCAGGCGACGCACCCGTTCCTGCGCACCCTCGACGACGTGAAGCGCGTCTCGCTCGCCACCGACGGCCTCGGCCAGGTGGCGATGCTGAAGGGCTACACGAGCGAGGGCCACGACTCGGCGAACACCGACTACGGCGACAACTTCAACGAGCGCGCCGGCGGTCTCGACGACCTCAACACCCTGCTGAAGCGGGGCGAGAAGTGGAACGCCTCGTTCGGCGTGCACGTGAACGCCACCGAGATCTACCCCGAGGCGAAGTCGTTCAGCGATGCGCTCGCCGACGAGAACGCCAAGGGATGGAACTGGCTCGACCAGTCCTATTACATGGACCAGCGCGAGGACGTCGTCTCGGGCACCCTCGACGAGCGCATCGGCGAACTCGCCGACGCGACCCACGACAACCTCGACTTCGTCTACGTCGACGTGTACTACCAGTTCGGCTGGCTCGCCCAGAAGATCCAGGACTCGCTCGTCGAGCACGACTTCCGCGTCGGCTCCGAGTGGGCCGACAAGCTCAGCGAGAACAACACCTGGTCGCACTGGGCGAACGACGAGAAGTACGGCGGCACCGACAACAAGGGCGTGAACTCCCAGATCCTGCGGTTCGTGAACAACTCGCAGGCCGACGTCTGGAACCCCGACGCCAAGCTCGGCGCGACGCACATCATCGAGTTCGAGGGCTGGACCGGGCAGAACGACTTCGACGGGTTCCTCACGAACGTGTGGACCGCGAACCTGCCGGCGAAGTTCCTCCAGCACGAGGAGATCACCCGCTGGACGCCCGAGCAGATCGACCTCACCGGTGACGTGAGCGTCACCGGCGCCACCGCGGCCGAGCGCAACATCACCGTCGACGGCACGAGCGTGCTGCAGGGCGGCACCTACCTGCTGCCGTGGTCGTCGAAGGAGAGCGAGAAGCACGACAAGCTCTACCACTACAACCCCGCGGGCGGCACGACCACGTGGACCCTCACCGACGAGTTCGCGAAGAACCGCTCGCTCCAGCTGTTCAAGCTCACCGACACGGGCCGCGAGAAGGTCGCGGATGTCGCCGTCGTCGACGGCACCGTCACGATCGAGGCGGATGCCGCGCAGGCCTACGTGCTCTCGGGCGGCAGCAAGCCGACCGTCGCGAGCGAGCTGCCGAAGAAGGCCGAGTTCGGCGACGGCACCGTCGTGGCCGACCCCGGGTTCAACGCCGGCACGCTCGACGCCTGGAACCCGACCGGTGGTGCGGCGCCGCTCCGCGACGAGCTCGGTCGACGCTTCGCGTCGCTCGGCACCGAGGCGTCCTCGATCAGCCAGAAGCTCGACAAGCTGCCCGCCGGCACCCACTCGGTGAGCGCATGGGTCGAGGTCGAGCCGGGTGCGACCCGCCCGACGACCCTCTCGGTCGACGTGCCGAAGGGCGACTCCCAGTCGGTCACGGTCGACTCCTCGGGGGCGACGAACTACGTGGCCGCCGACGACAAGAACGGCACGAACCTGCAGCGGCTGCGCGTGCTGATCGACGTGCCGAAGGGCGGGGCGAGGCCGACGCTGACGATCGCGGCCGCGGCCGGCGAGGCATCCGTCATCATCGACGACGTGCGCGTCGTCGAGACGAGCCGCGCCGAACTCGGTGACGGCGTGGTCTACGCCGAGGACTTCGAAGACGTCGACTTCGGCTGGGGCCCGTTCATCAAGGGCGACGCCGGCGGATCGACCGACCCGCGTACGCACATCGCCGGCCGCAACGAGCCGTTCACGCAGAAGGGCTGGAACGACCGCCCGGTCGACATGGTGCTGAACGGCGACTGGTCGCTCATGGCGCATGAGGAGAATCGCGGCCCCGGTGGCGGACCCGGCATGGTCTACCGCACCTCGGAGTACACGATCCCGTTCGAGCCCGGCCACAGCTACCGCGTCTCGTTCGACTACCAGAGCTCGAAGGCGGGGGAGTACGCCTGGGTCTCGGGTTACGACCGCGCGGGCGGGCCCGCGGTGACCGCGTCGACGACGTTCGGCGAGGCCACCGACACGACCCGGTTCAGCCAGACGGTCGACGCCGGCTTCTGCGGCGACACCTTCGTGGGCCTCTCGCGCATCGGCTCGGCCGACGGCGCCGAGCTGATGCTCGACGACCTGCTCGTCGAGGACCTCGGCGCATCGAGCGCCGTGCCCGCGTGCGCCCAGCTGACCGGCGAGCTCACGCCCGACGTGATCGAGCAGGGCACCGCGCAGGAGTTCGTGACGACGTTCACCTCCGACGAGGCGGTCGACATCGCCGACGTCGCGGTCACCCTCGAGGTGCCGGAGGGCTGGACGGCCGAGGCGACGGATGCCGCTGCGGCCGCGACCCTCGCACCGGGCGCCTCGCTCACCACCCACTGGAGCGTGGTCGCCCCGGCCAGCGCCGACGGCGGCTACACCTTCACCGCGAACGCCACCTACTCGACCACCGTCGAACCGGTCGGCGAGCGCAGCATCTCGGCGGAGACCGCCGTGCGCACGCTCCCCGGCCCGCCGCAGGCCGACGTGTTCGCGAGCGACCACCCCTGGGTGAGCGCGACGAACGGGTGGGGACCGGTCGAGCGCGACCGCTCGAACGGCGAGCAGGGCGAGGGCGACGGCAAGCCGATCACGCTCGACGGCGTCGTCTACGAGAAGGGGCTCGGCACGCACGCGCCGAGCAGCGTTCGCTACTACCTCGGCGGCTACTGCACCGCGTTCACGGCCCAGGTCGGCGTCGACGACGTGCAGAAGACGCGCGGCTCGGTGCAGTTCAGCGTGGTCGCCGACGGCCGCACGGTCGTGACCACGCCCGTGCTCGGCGCCACCTCGGCGACCCTGCCGATCAACGCCGACATCGCCGGGGCGCAGTACGTCGACCTGGTCGTCGGCACCACGCCCGACGGCAACGGCAACGACCACGCCGACTGGGCCGCCGCGAAGTTCGACTGCTCCGACCAGGCGACCGAGCCCGGCGGCCCGACCGCACCGGTCGGCACGGTGTTCGTGAGCGACCTGCCCTTCGTCTCGTCGACGAACGGGTGGGGCCCGGTCGAGCGCGACCTCTCCAACGGCGAGGATGCCGCGGGCGACGGGTTCCCGCTGAAGGTCGGCGGGGTCGCATTCGCCAAGGGGCTCGGCACGCATGCCGACTCGAGCGTCACGGTGCTCGCCGGCGCCGTGTGCTCGGCGTTCACCGCGACGGTCGGCCTCGACGACTCGCACGACGCGAAGAAGAACGGCGACGTCGTCTTCATCGTGAAGGGCGACGGGGTCGAGCTCGCCCGCACGGGCGTCATCACCTGGGCCGACCCCGGCCAGGCGCTGAACGTCGACGTCACGGGCGTCGACCGGCTCGAGCTCGTCGTCGATCGCAACGCCGACGACGCGGGTGACGACCACGCCGATTGGGGGAACGCGACGCTCGTCTGCGCGTGATCGGGTAGACGTCGTCCGAGGGGAGACGACGGCGGAGCCGGGGGGATTCCGCGAGTGGCCGGTGAGGGTGAAGGATGCCTCGCCGGCCACTTCCGTGCGCGCCCGCGCGTCGTGCCGCGGTGATGTCGGTGGGTGGTGGCAGTGTGGGTGTCGCAACACCATATGTAGGGGTCGGGTGGGTGTAGCACCCCCAAGGGTTCCGATTCGCGACACGCCCGGCATCAATCCACAGGGCAAGAGATTTCGAAGTCGCCGGGTGTGGATAACCTCGGGCGAAGCCGCGAGAATCCGCCGGTCACCGAGGCATCCGCTGTTCATAACCCGTGGATAACCCCGTGGATAACTACACGAATGTAACTACAGCATGTTGTGGCAGTCGAGTTCTACGAACACTAGATGTAGTATTGAAGTACGAAATGCAACACCGGGGGACAGGCTCCTCCAGAGCCTGAGAACGAGGGGAAAACAATGACGGTCACGGTCTACACCAAGCCTTCTTGCGTCCAGTGCAACGCGACGTATCGCGCCCTCGACAGTAAGGGCATCGAGTACGAAGTGCTCGACCTCTCTGTCGACGAGAGCGCCCTTGCGCAGGTCAAAGAGCTGGGCTACCTGCAGGCTCCGGTCGTCATCACCGACGAAGGCCACTGGTCGGGATTCCGTCCCGACAAGATCGACGAACTCGCCTCTCGACTCGCGTAACGAGTGCCGGTGAGCTCGGGGGAGTGAACCGGTGGAGAACGCAGTCGCGAAGGACGCACCATGACGAATCTGGTCTACTTCTCGAGCGTCTCGGGCAACACGAAGCGCTTCATCGAGAAGCTCGGCCGCCCTGCGGCCCGCATCCCGCTGCATGCGCGTGAAGAAGCACTGCACGTCGACGAGCCCTACGTGCTCGTCGTGCCGACCTATGGCGGCGGCGACGGCAAGGGTGCCGTTCCGAAGCAGGTCATCCGCTTCTTGAACGACCCCGACAACCGCTCGAACATCCGCGGCGTCATCAGCGCGGGCAACACCAACTTCGGTGCGGCCTTCGGTCTGGCCGGCGACATCATCGCCGCCAAGACCGGGGTGCCGCACCTCTACCGCTTCGAAGTATTCGGAACACCAGACGACGTTCGCGCCGTCAACGATGGATTGGACGCATTTTGGCAAACACAGCGACAACTGACGGCGTAGCGCTCATCGACGCACCGCGATCGGCGAGCGGCATGGACTACCACTCGCTCAACGCGATGCTGAACCTCTACGGCCCGAACGGCGAGATCCAGTTCGACAAAGACCGTGAAGCGGCGCGCGAGTACTTCCTGCAGCACGTCAACCAGAACACCGTCTTCTTCCACTCGCTGAAGGAGCGCCTCGACTACCTCGTCGAGAAGGAGTACTACGAGCAGGCCGTGCTCGACCAGTACTCGTTCGAGTTCATCACCAAGCTCAACGACCTGGCGTACTCGAAGAAGTTCCGCTTCGAGACCTTCCTCGGCGCGTTCAAGTACTACACGAGCTACACGCTGAAGACGTTCGACGGCAAGCGCTACCTCGAGCGCTTCGAGGACCGCGTCGTCATGACGGCACTCGGCCTCGCGCAGGGCGACGAGAAGCTCGCCGTCAACCTCGTCGAAGAGATCATCGGCGGCCGCTTCCAGCCGGCCACCCCGACCTTCCTCAACACGGGCAAGGCCCAGCGCGGCGAGCTCGTCTCCTGCTTCCTGCTCCGCATCGAAGACAACATGGAGTCGATCTCGCGCGGCATCAACTCCGCCCTGCAGCTCTCCAAGCGCGGCGGCGGCGTGGCGCTCTCGCTCTCCAACATCCGCGAGGCCGGCGCCCCGATCAAGCAGATCGAGAACCAGTCGAGCGGCATCATCCCCGTGATGAAGCTCCTCGAAGACTCCTTCAGCTACGCCAACCAGCTCGGTGCCCGTCAGGGCGCCGGCGCGGTGTACCTGAACGCGCACCACCCCGACATCATGCGGTTCCTCGACACCAAGCGCGAGAACGCCGACGAGAAGATCCGCATCAAGACGCTGTCGCTCGGCGTCGTCGTGCCCGACATCACGTTCGAGCTCGCCAAGAACGGCGAAGACATGTACCTCTTCTCGCCGTACGACGTCGAGAAGGTCTACGGCAAGCCGTTCGGCGACATCTCGGTCACCGAGAAGTACCGCGAGATGGTCGACAACCCGCGCATCAAGAAGACCAAGATCAACGCGCGCGAGTTCTTCCAGACGATCGCCGAGATCCAGTTCGAGAGCGGCTACCCGTACATCGTCTTCGAAGACACGGTGAACAAGGCGAACCCCATCAAGGGCCGCATCAACATGTCGAACCTGTGCTCCGAGATCCTGCAGGTCAACACGCCGACGACGTACAACGAAGACCTGAGCTACAACGAGATCGGTAAAGACATCTCGTGCAACCTCGGCTCGCTGAACATCGCGCTCACGATGGACTCGCCCGACTTCGGCAAGACGGTCGACACCGCCATCCGCGGCCTCACCGCCGTGTCGAACATGAGCCACATCACCTCGGTGCGTTCGATCGAAGACGGCAACGACAAGTCGCACGCCATCGGCCTCGGCCAGATGAACCTGCACGGCTACCTCGCTCGTGAGCGCATCTTCTACGGCAGCGAAGAGGGCATCGACTTCACGAACATCTACTTCTACACGGTGCTGTTCCACGCCCTGCGCGCGTCGAACGCCATCGCCAAGGAGCGCGGCGAGACCTTCGTGGGCTTCGACGACTCGAAGTACGCCTCGGGTGAATTCTTCGACAAGTACACGGATGCCGCGTGGGTGCCCGCGACCGCCAAGGTCACGCAGCTCTTCGCCGACTCGAACGTGCACATCCCGACGCAGGAGGACTGGAAGGCGCTGAAGGCGTCGATCCAGGAGCACGGCATCTACAACCAGAACCTGCAGGCCGTGCCGCCGACCGGTTCGATCTCGTACATCAACAACTCGACGGCCTCGATCCACCCGATCGCGTCGAAGATCGAGATCCGCAAAGAAGGCAAGCTCGGTCGCGTGTACTACCCGGCTGCGTTCATGACGAACGACAACCTCGAGTACTACCAGGACGCCTACGAGATCGGCTACGAGAAGGTCATCGACACCTACGCCGCGGCGACGCAGCACGTCGACCAGGGCCTCTCGCTCACCCTGTTCTTCAAGGACACGGCGACGACCCGCGACATCAACAAGGCGCAGATCTACGCATGGAAGAAGGGGATCAAGACGATCTACTACATCCGCTTGCGTCAGCTCGCGCTCGAAGGCACGGACATGACCGAGTGCGTCTCGTGCATGCTCTGAGCATCGCGCACCGCTGAAGACCCGTCGCCACGAGACATCCGCTCAGAAGGAACCTGACATGACCCTCACAGACCCGGTGAACTCCGCCAGCAACGACCCCGCCCACACCGGCGGCAAGCTGAAGCTGGTCAGCCACGTCAATGCGATCAACTGGAACCGCATCCAAGACGACAAGGACCTCGAGGTCTGGAACCGTCTGGTCAACAACTTCTGGCTGCCCGAGAAGATTCCGCTGTCGAACGACATCCAGTCGTGGAACACGCTGACCCGCGACGAGCAGGTGTTGACGATGCGCGTGTTCACCGGTCTCACCCTGCTCGACACGATCCAGGGCACGGTCGGCGCGGTCTCGCTCATCCCCGACGCGATCACCCCGCACGAAGAGGCGGTCTACACGAACATCGCCTTCATGGAGTCGGTGCACGCGAAGAGCTACTCGTCGATCTTCTCGACGCTGTGCTCGACGAAGGACATCGACGACGCCTTCCGCTGGTCGGTCGAGAATGAGAACCTTCAGAAGAAGGCCGCGATCGTCATGGAGTACTACCAGGGCGACTCCCCGCTGAAGCGCAAGGTCGCCTCGACGCTGCTCGAGAGCTTCCTGTTCTACTCGGGCTTCTACCTGCCGATGTACTGGTCGTCGCGCGCGAAGCTCACCAACACGGCCGACATGATCCGACTCATCATCCGCGACGAGGCCGTGCACGGGTACTACATCGGCTACAAGTTCCAGAAGGGTCTCGAAGGTCTCTCGCAGGCCGAGCGCGATGACCTCAAGGACTACACCTTCTCGCTGCTCTACGAGCTCTACGACAACGAGGTGCAGTACACGCAAGACCTCTACGACGGCGTCGGCCTGACCGAAGACGTCAAGAAGTTCCTGCACTACAACGCCAACAAGGCCCTCATGAACCTCGGCTACGAGCCGATGTTCCCGAAGACCGTCACCGACGTGAACCCGGCGATCCTGTCGGCGCTCTCGCCGAACGCGGATGAGAACCACGACTTCTTCTCGGGGTCTGGCTCGTCGTACGTGATCGGCAAGGCCGTTGTGACTGAGGATGAGGACTGGGACTTCTAAACCCCTGAACTCCTGCGTGACTTGAGCGCGCTGATGTCAAGTCAGATGACCTGTAATCGGCACTGCTGCTACCGGGTGTGCGGGTTTGATCACGTCGCCGCATTTGCTTTCCCTCGTGTGGACACGTGTTGACTCGTTCAGGGCAACCAGCTCAGCCCGGTCTGACGGCGCTGTTCCTCCGGTTGGCTTGTACTAGCAATTCCTTGCCGTCTGCCTGAAGCTTCGCGAGGCTCGGATGCTAAGGCCTATTTACGTCCTCAGCTTTGCCTTCGGTCGTGGAGTCCTCGGACGTAACCCGCTCAAGGTATCCAAACTCCGCCTCAGGTGCCGCACGGGGGATGATTGCGTCCGAATCTATGACCGCGAGCACTGTTCTCAGACTGGTGCGCGCATAGTCATAAAGTGCCTCAACGGCTTCCGAGCCAGCCAACAGCTCATCGATCTGGGACTCCTCGTACGTCTTGTCGGATACATCGAACAGGAGCGCCGATACCGTGATGTCTCCGTACGACGTTTCCGAGGCCACATGGAGCGAGCCGAAGACGACGCGCGCGTTCAGTCCCTGTTCCTTTTCTGGTGCGTAGCCAACGAACCATTTCTCATGCGCTTTGTCGGACGGCGCCACGGCAGAACGCACCCGTACGACGTCGAATGTCGACACAAAAAACGTCTCCGGTCGCGTCGCGTCAGTTGTCACTGTCGTGCGCTTTCCAGCTTCCAGCGACCAGATTGAGGCCGGACCGTGCTTGCGTCTGTCTTGTGGTCGTCGGCGATGTCGGGGAGGTTCCAACGTAGGGACGGCTTTTGCCCAGGCGTTTCCTCTCGCATGTGTACTCCGAGCTCGAGCTCGGCACCGAGAGCATGAAGCGTCTGAGCGAGCTTACGGACGGTGATATTGCGTTCGCCTCGTAGGCGAGCCGTGATCTCACTGCGCGAAACATTGAGCAGCCGAGCAAGTTCCGCCGGAGTTACGTCAGCGTCTTCGAGCGCACGAGCGATCAGCTCAGATGCGTCGACCATTGCTGCTTCCTGCGCATATGTGGCCGCGTATGCGGGGTCTTCCATCGGAAAGAGTCCCATGATTGCTGTCCTTTTCTCAGTCGCCCCAGAAAATCGCCAGGGCCCGTTTTGCTTCTTGAGTGACCTTCCGTTCGGCGACTTTCTTGCCACCGTGTGTGAGGTACCACTTTCCGTTCCATCGAACGACGTAGAGACGCAACCCGCCATTGCTGTGCGTCTTGAGCTCGTGCACCTCAGCGTCTCTGTGGTCTTTCACATGGAGGCGTCGCATGTGTTCCGGGGACTTGACCTGATGTCCGTCCCGGAGATACACGAGATATCGCTGAAAGCGTGCTTGGTCCTTCTTGTCGAGAGTGCTGAGAAACTCATGTGCTTCGTCCCTCCCGTTGGGGCCACTCATGGTGAACACGTTGTCGTACCCGTCGAAGACGGGCATCGGTGCATGTTCAGTCAAAACTTAACACATTTCTGGTGGGAGCGGGACGGTGAGCGACAGCCTACTGGTCACGTCCCCTTCATCTCGGCGCTAGTGCAGGTGTCAGCTGGCCCCCTTTCTGGGGTGCCGGACCAGCACCGCCGACGCACCTCTTGCGATCGGAACATCATCTGCGCGGGCCAGCGCGCTCCCCCACGAGAGGAGCGCACAGCCCATGAGCGGCGGGTGGCTGAAGCTGGGATTCGTCCCTCGGCGCGGGTCGCGGGGTCAGCTGCGAGCTGGATCAAGCCAGACGCCACAGGGCACAGAACCGCCACAGCGATCTCGCGATCGCGGTACTCAGCTCGTGGTGGACTCCCGAGGCGGATTGAACATGAACTCGAAGCGGATGCCGTTGTCGTCTTCGACGAACGACGCGTAGTAGCGGTCGCTGAACCGCGTGAACACCTTCGGGTCGCGCACGGACGTCCAACCCGCGTCGACGGCGATCGCGTGCAGGCGATCGACCTCCTCGCGCGAGTCGACGGGGAAGGCGAGGTGCTGCCAGCCGACCTTGCCGTGCCGGTGCGGCCCGCTGCCCGGTTCGCGAGTGGGGAAGAGGATGAGCTCGTCCTCGCCCTTGTACCAGGACACTCCGTTGTCGGCGTCCTGCCGCGTGCAGCCGAGGGCCACCATCACCGGATCGAACTGGGCGATCGAGCGGGGGAGGTCTTCAACGGAGAGTCCGAGATGGTCGAAGAGGCGCATTCGGCCATCTTATGGGGGAGCATTTCAGGGTGACCACGCCCGCAGCAGAGTTCATCGACCGCACCCTCCGTGCTGAGGCGTCGGAGGAGCGCGCGATCGTGGATGCCGCACGCATCGGCGGAGGTCTGCGGTTCTACGGTGCGTCGGTGGGAGCTGTGCGGGGCGCTGTGAGAGACGCGCGGCGGCGGCATCCGGAACTGTCTCATGACGAGGTCGCTGCGCTCGCATCGGAGCTGTGGGCCGAGCCGGTGTACGAGCGCCGGCTCGCCGCGGTCGTGCTGCTCCAGGGTCAGGTGCCGACGCTGCTCGCGAGCGACTTCACCCGCCTCGAACAGCTGCTCCGATCGGCGGGGGTGCGAGAACTCGTCGATCCACTGGTCGCCGACGTCGTGCGGCCGCTGCTCGAGCGGCTGGAGGGCGCCGACGCGGCGCGGACTCGTCGCATCGTCGAGCGATGGAAGCACGAGGGCCTGTTGCCGGAATCGTGACTGCAGAATGTCACGCGCGGCGACCCGCACCGGTGCCATGATGTGAGCAAGTTTCATCACATGATCGGGGGATACGTGTGAACAGGGATCGCGCGGGGATGTCGGGGCTCCTCGTAACTGCCGTCATGTCAGTCGTTGTGGGGTTGGCGCTCGGCGGGTGCACCGGCGGCGACAGCGTCGAACGTGCCAGGGCACAGGTCACCGCGAAGGAGAAGGCCGTGGCGAGCGCTCAGGCCGAGTTCGACGCCGCGTCCGCGGAGTTCTGCGGCGCGAGCAGCGACTACATCGACGCACTCGATCGGTACGGCGACGTGCTGAACGACACCGCGCCCACCGTCGGCGACGTGCAGGTCGCGGGGGCCGATCTCGCCGACCCCCGTGACGACGCGTTCGACGGCGCCGAAGCGGCCGTCGATGCGCAACAGGCCCTCGTGACCGCCCAGCAGGAACTCGTCGAGGCGCAGGCCGCCCTGGCTGCGGCCGAGGCAGGGCCGTCGGGCACGCCCTCCGTCGTTCCGACCGCGGCACCGACCAGCACGCCGCTGGCGCCTGCCTCCTCGGTCGACCGGGTGAAGCAGGCCGAAGCCGACTTCGAAGACGCGCAGGCATCCGTCACCGAGCAGACGCCGCTGGTCGAGGCATCCGAGCAGTTCAACAGTGCGGTCGTCGCCCTCGAGATGGCGTGGCTCAGGCTCTTCGCCGATGCCGGTTGCCTCACCGACGACCAGCAGGTGCAGGCGGTGGCTGCGGTCAGCGCGTACACCTTCGCGCTGCAGCAGGACCTCGCCACCGCCGGCTACTACGCCGGCACCGTCGACGGAGTGTCGGGGCCACTGACCGTGCAGGCGATCGAAGACCTGCAGGAGGCCAACGGTCTGCCGGTGACGGGTACGGTCGACAAGGCGACGGCGACGGCGCTCCAGGCCGAGCTCGTGGCGCTCGGCGGTGCTGCGGCCCAGGAGTCGCTGGCATCGACGGCTGCCGTGCAGCAGACGCTGAAGCTCGTCGGCTTCTGGGACGGACCGGTCGACGGCGTCTGGTCGGACGAACTCACCGCCGCGCTGCAGGCGTTCCAGACCGAGCTCGGCGTCGAGCCGACGGGCGCGGTCGACGCCGCGACCATCGCCGCCTTCGAACGGGCGATCGCCGAGCTCACCGCGCCGGATGCCCCGGCGAGTCCGTCGCCGTCGCCGTCGAGCCCGCCTGCCGGTTGAGACGAAGGTCGCGGCAGCCCGCCACCTTACTCGTCACACGAGCGACCCTGTCCCCGTCACACGACTGACGGCGCGGCCCGGGCGTGCGAGACTGCCTCGGTGACGGACATCGAGATGGCGAGCATCGACGGCGGCACGGTCGCCCTGCACGACGCCCGCCGCAATGTGCGCTGGAGTGTCGAGCTCGAGCCGTTCGAGATCGGCGTGTACCCCGTGACGCAGGAGCAGCTCGCCGAGCTGCTCGGCGAGACGGCGAGGCATCCGCGTCGGCCGGCGACCGACGTGAGCTGGCTGCGGGCCGTTCGGTTCTGCAACGCGGCATCGGAGTGGGAAGGGCTCGAGCCGGCCTACACGTACGACGGAGAAGACGTCACCTGGCACGTCGATGCCGACGGCTATCGCCTGCCGACCGAGGCCGAGTGGGAGTTCGCCTGCCGGGCGGGGTCGACGCGTCCGCACTACGGTCCGCTCGACGAGGTCGCCTGGACGAGCGCCGACGGCGTGACGCATCCGCAAGACGTCGGCGGGAAGCATCCGAACCTCAACGGGCTGTTCGACACGCTCGGCAACGTGTGGGAGTGGTGCTGGGACCTGCTCGACTCCGCTCGCTACGACGCGTACCGCGTGTTCCGCGGCGGGGGATACGCCGACGACGCGTGGAGCGTGCGGGCGTCGGTTCGCCGCGGCGGCGCACCGCGCATGCACCACGAAGACGTCGGGTTCCGTGTCGCACGCGGCGGCTTCGATGCGACGGATGCCGCGCAGGGCTGGTCCGCGGCGGCGGACCTGGAGCGAGCGGCGATCGACGGCCCGCTGCCGTCGGGGTGGACGCCCCGGAGCTGACGCCGGGGCCGAGGCTGTTCGCCGCGTGCTCGCCAGAAGGCCCCGTTGCGTGGGAATCTGTGTGCATGGGCGAAGAGGCCGCGCATTCTCGTCGTACCGCTGCGGCGGCACGCCCCGTGAGGTTCGTGCTCGACGCCTACAACACCGAGCACGCCGTCTACGGATTGGTGCTCGTCACCGCACTCATCACCGTCGGGTGGAAGTTCGACACCGACCTCGAAGTGCTGCTGTTCATCGTCGGCACGGTCGGCGTGTTCTGGCTGACCCATATCTATGCCGTCGTCGTTGCGAGCCGGCGCACCGCAGAGGGGCGTGCGGTTCCCATCGGCCGGGCCGTTGCTCGCTCCGCCTCGCGATCGGTCGGGATGCTGCTGGCCATGCTGCTGCCGGTCCTGGTGCTCGCCCTCGCGACGCTGGGCTGGGTCGACGAGTATGTCGCGTACTACATCGCCTTGTGCGTCGGGATCGTCAGTCTCGCCGTCATCGGCTGGGTCAATTCCGAGCGAAACCGCGGCGCCTGGTACTTCCGGCTGCTCAGTGCGGTGATCACGACGGTGCTGGGACTCGCGGTCATCTGGCTGAGTTCGCTCGTGCACTGATCAGGCCCGCGTCGATCGTGGCCTGCCACCCCGCGGAGCTGACAGCGGCTGCGGCCTTCTCAGAGCGATCCGTCGATAGTCTGACTGGACGACTGGGGAGAGGGCCGTACGCGATGGACTTGAGTTCTGTTCTGCAAGTGACGCACAACGCACGTGAGCTCGGCGGGGTTCCATTGGAGGGCGGGGGCACGCTGGCCTCCGGGGTCCTGTTCCGGTCGGATGCGCTCTCGGGGCTGACCGACGAGGGGCTTCGAGCTCTTCGCGAGCTGCGCATCGGTACGGTCATCGATCTGCGCACCGATGGGGAACGGGCGCGGTCCGCCGACGTGCTTCCGCCGGACGGCAGCGTGAAGCTGGTCCAGTTGCCGGTGCTCGGCGGTGCCATGGACGAGATGGTGCGGCAGTTGCTGCCGTCGGTTGAGGGAGTCCCTCCCTCTGCCGCGCAGATCTCCGAGATCGTCGAGCAGGTGCCGACGCTCGAAGACCTGTACGTCGCCATTCTCAGCAGCAGTGCGCCCCAGTTCGCCGAATTGGGGCGCGCCGTGGTCGCTGCGGCGAGCACCGACCGGCCCGGCGTGCTGTTCCACTGCACGGCGGGGAAGGACCGAACGGGCCTCGCGGCAGCACTGCTCATGCTCCTCGCCGGCGTGCCGCGCGATGCGATCGTCGACGACTACACCCTGACCCAGCAGAATCTCGCCGGCGAGTTCGCCGATGCGCTGACCGGCCTCATCACCGCCATCGGGGTGCCGCTCACTCCACGGCTGAAGACGCTCGCAACGGAAGCGCCCGCATCGGCGATCGAAGCCGCACTCGACTGGATCGAGTCGGAGCACGGGGATGCGTCGGGCTACCTCCGCGCCGGCGGCATGACCCTCGCGGAGGTCGACGCGCTCACGCAGGTGCTCCGCTCGGCGTAGGTCAGGCCAGGAGCCCGTACGCGGAGGCGGTCGCGACGACGTTCGACGCCGCGTGCACGACGATCGACGGCGCGGTGCGCCGGGTGGCCATCGCCAGGGCTCCGAACACGATGCCCGAGAACAACGTGGCCGCGGCGAGGCTGACGCCGTTGACGCCGCCGAGCACCTGCGGAAGGTGGAGCGAGGCGAAGATCACCGCGGTGATGATCACGGCCGCATTCGTCGCCCGGTAGCTGCGGTCCTGGTCGGGTGCGTACCCGTCGAACCAGCGCTTCAGCGAGGGCTGCAGCATTCCGCGGAAGACGACCTCCTCGATGATCGGGGCGCTGACGACGGCGAGGAAGGTCATCGGCACCCAGATCGCCGGGTCGGGGGTGACGATCACGTTCGTGTCGGATCCGCCGGGGTCGCCGAAGATCATCAGGGCGATGGAGATGAAGAACGGCTCCGCGAACCAGATCACGGCGAACGCCACCGGAATCGCCAGCAGGTCGATCCACCTGAATGACAACCCGTAGTCGCGGATGAGGCTGCCCGACCCCCACCGTCGCGAGACGACGACGATCCAGCCGATGATGAGCACCGGCATGGCGAAGGTCACCGCCAACCAGACCGGGTAGCTCATCAACTCGATCGGAATGATCGACGGGCCGAGGATGCAGACGACGAAGATGCCGACGCCGACGAGGGCATGAGGAAGACCCCATCGACGGGTCGACGGGGTCACGGGTGCGAGAGCCGGGGCGGGCGGCGCTGATCTGTCTACGTCGATGACCGTACCGGAACCCGAGCGCATGGCGCACCCTCTGAGCGCGACAGGGCTGGTGCGCCGGCGCGCGAACCTGCGACGCGCACGCTCACCGGCTTTCGAGCGCCAGCCGACCGGCGAGCAGCACGTAGCTTGCGGCGAAGGTTCGTCGCAGCCACGCCATGACCCGGGGGCGGGTGATCACGCGGTTGCGCATGGTGGCGGCGAACAGCCCGTAGAGGGCGAAGACGACGAAGGTGACCGCCATGAACACGACGCTCAGACCCGCCATGCGCAGGGTACCGTCGGCCGCTCCGGCCGGCACGAACTGGGGCAAGAACGCGAAGAAGAAGATGGTCAGCTTCGGGTTCAGCAGGTTGATGAGCACGGCGGTGCGGATGACTCGCCAGAACGATGCCGGCGCGGCGGCCTGGTCGACCTCGATCACCGACCGGTCGCGGAGGGTCTGCCACGCGAGGTAGAGCAGGTAGGCGACGCCGAGCCATTTGATCGTCTGGAAGGCGATCGCGGAGGCGTTCAGCACCGCGGCGAGTCCGGTGATCGCCGCGACGACGTGCGGAAGCACCCCGAGTGTGCAGCCGAACGCGGCGACGATTCCGGCCTTCGCTCCCCGCGACAGGCCCGCCGCGATGGAGTAGACCGCCCCGGTGCCCGGAGTGGCTACGACCACGAGCGTCGTCAGCAGGAACGCGAGGCTCATCGAGCCGACTCCGCGAGCACCCGGCCGCTGGTCGCGAGCGCGAGGCTTCGCGGCAGGAACCGCACCAGTGTGCTCGTGAGCGCATTGGCCCGGCCGGAGACGACGCTCGCGGGCGGACGGAGTCGGTCGAGGCGATTGAGGGTGAGCGCCACGACCTGCTCGGGCGTCTGGAATCGGCCGACGGCGGCGTCGCGAGTGCCGACGACATCGAAGAATTCGGTACTCGTCGCGCCGGGGCTGAGCGCGAGCACTCGCAGCGACGACTCGCGGGTCTCGTAGGCGAGCGCCTCGGTGAAACTCAGCACGAACGACTTGGATGCCCCGTACACCGCCATGTCGGGGCACGGCTGATACGCCGCGGTGCTCGCGATGTTCACCAGCGCGCCTCGCCCGTCGCGCACGAGCTCGGGGAGGAACTCGCGCGTGATCGCGACGACGGCGGCGACGTTCAGCTGCACCATCGCGGCGATGCGAGCCGGATCGGCGTCGACGAAGGCGCCCTTGACGCCGAAGCCGGCGCTGTTGACGAGGGTCTGGACGCGGATGCCCCGGTTGTCGAGCGCAGCGCGCAGTGCCGTGTGGGCATCAGGCCGTGCGAGGTCGAGTGCGACGGGCGTCGCGCGCACGCCGTGCTCGTGCTCGATGCGTTCGGCCAGTTCGAGCAGCCGATCTTCGCGGCGGGCGACGAGCACGACGTCGGCGCCCCGACGGGCGAATCCGATCGCGAAGGCGGCGCCGAGGCCCGAGCTGGCGCCGGTGATCAGGGCGGTGGTACCGGAGAAGTCAGTGGTCATGTGAGCAAATGTAGACAGTGACAGCATTGTTGTCAATGTCTACTTTCGAGTAGAGTGCACGAGTGACCGAACGCGCCTACCACCACGGCAACCTGCGCCAGGAGCTCCTCGAACGCGCATGGGCGACGATCGACGGTGATGGCCTCGAGGCCCTGTCGCTGCGACAGCTCGCACGAGACGTCGGCGTCAGCCACGGGGCATCCGCTCGTCATTTCGCCGACCGCACTGCGCTGCTCGACGCGATCGCGGTCGCGGGCTTCACCCGTATGAACGAGACGCTCGCGGCGGCCGTGGCGGGCGAGACGACGTTCGCCGGGCAGTTGCGCGCCGCGGGGCTCGCCTACATCGGATTCGCGGTCGAGCACCCGGCGATCCTCGACCTCATGTACAAGGCGAAGCATCACCCAGATGCGTCGCCCGAACTCGTTCGGCTCAGCAGATCGAGCATGGCCGTCGTGATCGAACTGGTCGGCGAGGCGCAGGCGCGGGGCGAGGTTCGGCCGGGCGACGTCGAACGCCAATCGCTCGTCGTCTTCGCTGCGGTGCACGGTGTCGCCGCGCTCGCCACCGACGACCTGCTCGACGGGGTGCCGTGGCGCGACGCCGCCGAGGCGACGATCGATGCCGTGCTCGGTTCGCTGACGGGCGTCGCGACGACGTGACGTGCCGTCAGCCCATCTCGGGCGGCGGCAGCTCGCCGGTGTACATGCCATAGGTGCGGTCGGCGGCGGCCTTCGCGACATCCGCTGCGGTGCCGTCGTCGTGCTGGGCTGCAGCCCACGCGTCGGCCGAGCGTCGCATGAACGACTTGCCCTCGTCGGTCACGACCCACGCCGCCGCCTCTTCGGGGGCGATACCGTCGTCGCCGCCCGCGAAGTGCAGGGCGAGGCCGAGCAGGCCCTGGTCCCAGCCGATGCCGGTGGCGGAGGGGCCGAACTGCTCCCAGAAGCCCTCCGGGATGCTCGCGGCGGTGGCGACGTTCTCGAGCTCGAGGCGAGTGGACGAGGCATCCAGCGCGACGAGTCGGACGTTCACGATCGCCGGCTCGCCCATGCCCATGCCCCAGGTGACGGTGTAGCCCGCCTGGCCGCCCGCCGGCGGATCGCAGCGACGGATCTCGCCCCCGGCATTGCCCTCGAATTGATAGGTGCCGCCGAGTCGAAGGTCGCCGCTGATCGGGAGGAACCAGCGCGGGATGCGCTCGGCAGAGGTCACGGCGTCCCACACGTCGTCGATGGGGGAGGGGTAGGTCTGGGCGAGCGTCTGCACGTAGGCGAGCGCGTCGTCGACCTCCTTCGTCTCGATGCGGCGTGCGACGGCGTCGATCTGGGCGTTCACGTCAACCATTTCGGTGCTCCTTCGGTCACGGTCGCGGCGGGTCGACGGGTGTCGTCGGGACGCCGTTCGGGGATGGATCGTTCTGCTCGCGCTCGCCGTCGGCGGCCTTCCGCTGCGCCAGCCTGCCCCGTGCGAGCTCGGTGCCGAGCGCGTCGAGCTTCGGCTGCCAGAAGCTTCGGAACGTGTCGAACCAGGCGTCGGCCTGCGCCAGCGGTGCGGGATCGACGGCGTACAGCCGCCGTGCCCCATCGGGTCGCACGGTCACGAAGCCCGACTCTCGCAGCACTCGCAGGTGCTGCGAGACCGCGGGCTGCGAGATGCCGAACTCCGCTTGGATGACGCGGCCGACGTCGCCGGCCGGGGCCTCGCCGTCGGCGATCAGTTCGAGGATGCGGCGTCGTACCGGATCTCCGAGGACATCGAGCGCGTGCATACGAGCATGATTGCACTGTCGCTTATATAAGTCAATATTTATATGAACGAATCTGGCGAAGATGGTCGCGTCAGAGGCCCCAGTAGAAGGCGGCAACTGACCCGTTCGGGTTGCTCGCGACGGCCTTGACCGTGACGAAGGAGGCCGGCCCGAGCCCGACCGGGCACGTCACCGGGATGCTGGCGGTACCCGATGAGCCTCCCGATGCGATGAGGCTGAAGCCGCCGCTCGCCTGGTAGTCGCCGTCGGTGAGGGCGGAGTAGATCTCGACCGTGTTGCCCTCGCGTGCTTGCCAGCCGAAATCGAGCCAGACGGTCTGGCCGGTCGGGTTCTCGCCGCAGCTCCCGCGCCCGCCCGGCCGCATCCCGATGATCCCGGGGGCGTCGGGATGCGTACCCGAGCTGGGTCCGGCGGAGGGGCCTCCGCCGGATGGTCCTGACTCGCTCGAGCCATCCGCTTCCGCTTCCGCGGCCTGCTTCGCGGCGGCTGCCGCGTCGGCCGCCGCCTGGCCGGCCGCCTGAGCCGCGACGACAGCGTCGGAGGCGATCTTCACCTGCGCGAGCGCCGCGGTGATGTCGTCGGCGGTGGCGAGTTCGGCGACAGCTTGGGCGAGGGAATCCCTCGATGCGCCGGCGAGCGGACTCGCGCTGATGAGCGCCTCGGCCTGCACCTCGGCGCTGGCGACGAGGCCGTTCATCGCCTTCGCCGCGGTGGTGACCGCCGTCGAGACCTCGTCGAGGTCACCGGCGGCGATGGCCATGGCGAGCGCCATGCGCGCCGTCTCGAATGCCTCGGCGGCAGTCGGATGCACCACAGCAGCGAGGGAGACGGTGAGCCCGGCGTACTCGGCGTTGAGCTGCGCCGCGGCGCTGATCGCCTCAGCGAGAGCTTCGGCCGACGCCTGCTGCTCGGCGGCGGCCTCAGCCGCAGCGACCTCGAGAGCGAGCTGTCGGTTGCGCCCGTCGACGGCGACCGCGGCGATCGGGATCGCGACGGCGCCGAGCACGATGACGACACCGGCGGTGGCGGCGACGACCTTCGCCCGTGACGGGAACGCGGTGAATCGATCGACCATCGTCACCGTGGACGTCTGCTTCATCGGATGCCGACCATGGCGACAAGCATGCCAGCAACATGACGCCTGCAGAACCATGCGAGAGGGCCGTATGCCACGAGGCATCCGGCCCTCCCGCAATGAAGGCTCGACCCGATCAGATCGCGGCGATCACCGAGAACTCGACGAAGAATTCGGGGGTGGCGAGCTTCGCCTCGACCGTCGCCCGGGCAGGCGGGTTGGCGCCGTCGACCCAGGCGTCCCACACCGAGTTCATCGCGGCGAAGGTCGCGATGTCGGCGAGGTAGATCGTGGCGCTGAGCAGCTTGGACTTGTCGGTGCCCGCGCTCGCGAGCAACTCGTCGATCTGCTGGAGGGCGGCCGCGCTCTGCGCTTCGACGGTGGCGCCGGCGGCGACCTGGCCGGCGAGGTAGACCGTGTCGCCGTGGACGACCGCCTGGCTCATGCGGGGGCCGGGCTGGATGCGCTGGATGCTCACAGCATCTCCTTCGTTCGTGGGGTGGACGAACAGGCTATCGAGACGGCGGCGGTCGGTCAGCCGTCGCTCGCGCGCATCCCGGCCGAGCCGAGCACTCGCTCGACGGTGAGCTCGAGCACGACCCGCTCCGGATTCGGGCGCGGCTGCCGGTAGCGCGCGGCGTAGAGCTCGACCGCGAGGGCCACCGATTCGGGATCGCTGTGAACGCGAGCCGCACCTTCGAAGCTGATCCAGCGCCCGCCGTCGACCGTGTTGACGCTGGCTCGGCCGCTACGCTCGGCGTTGACGAACTTCTGCGAGCCGCCGCCCCCGATGATGCGCACGACCCCGTCGAGGTAGGTGATGCCGACCGGTACCGAGTGGATGCGGCCGTGCCGATCGAGGGTCGAGAGCGTGGCGAGGTGGTATTCGGAGAGGAACTCTCGCGCGGTGTCGGTCAGCACTTCGCGCCTTTCGTGCAGAGGTATGGCGGTGTGCCGAGATCAGGCCCTCACCGAGTCTACGAAAGAGCGGATGCCGCGCTCCGCGCTAACGTTCTCGCATGGCCACCGTCCTGTTCTGCCCGGTGACGTTCAACCTCGCCGAGACGACGCGCATGATCCAGGTGGCGCAGGCGCTCGACCCGGGGCACCGCGTGGTGTTCATGGGGTACGAGACCGACTTCGTCGACCTCATCCGCGAGGCCGGGTTCGACTACCGCGCGTGCGAGCCGGCGTGGAGTCGGGCGGAGCGCGATCAGGCGATCGCGTTCGATCAGGGTCGCTCGTTCCGCAGCCCGTTCACGACGGCGCTGGTCACCACGCGAGTCGAGCTCGAGCGGCGGATGATCCGCGAGCTCGGCGCTGCCGCCGTCGTGACGGGATCGAACCTCACCTCCTTCATCTCGGCCCGTGCCGAAGCTGTTCCGCTCTTCTACCCGGTGCCGTTCCCGCTCACTCGCCCGCAGGTGGCGCAGGCGAAGCACCTCTGGCTCGTCGGCGGTGAAGGGCGGCTCGCGCGCGCAGCCGACCGGGTCGCGACCTCGGTGTTCCGGTGGATCTACAACTCGGCACCGCTCGCGCCACGCGCCTTCACGAGCGTTGCGAAGGCGAACGGCGTCCCTCCGCTGCGCACCGTCTCCGACCTGCTCACCGCCGATCGCAACCTCGTCACCGAGATGCCGTGGGAGATGGACGGGTTCGAGCTCCCCGACGGATTCGAGCTCGTGGGGCCGATCTTCGCCCACCTCGAGTCGCCGTTGCCCGATCTCGTCACCGAGCTCGCCGCCGCACCCGAGCCGCTCGTCTACCTCGGCCTCGGATCCTCGGCCGACCGTCGGCTGGCGCTCGACGCCGCACAGGCCCTCGGCACCCTGCCGATCAACGTCATCGCGCCGATCCGGCACTACCTGGAACCCGGCGATGCGGTGCCGGCGAACGTGCACGTCACCGAGCTGCTGCCGGCGCACCGGCTGGGCGGGCTCGTCGACGCCGCGGTGCTGCACGGCGGACAGGGCACCGTGCAGACCGCCTGCGCCACGGGCGTGCCGTTCGTCGGCATGGGCCTCCAGCCCGAGCAGACCTGGCACGTGCGCAGTTGCGAGCGTCGGGGCAACGCGATCGCCGTGTCTCCGAAGCAGGTGCGCAAGCCCGAGTTCCTCGATGCGGTGCGTCGTGTGCTCGACGACCCGGTGATCCGCGCCGCGGCCGACGAGGTCCGCGAGGCGTATCGCGGCGCCGATGGGGCGGCGGCGTCGGCCCGATTGATCGAGCGCGCCATCCAGTCGAGCCGGTGATCGTCAGTGGGCGGGCAGCCCGGTCGTCGACAGCTGCTGCGCCAGTCGGAGCGATTCCTCCGATCCGAGCTGCTGCTGCCGTCGTCGCTTGTGCAGGAAGTAGGAGAGCACCGCGACATCGCGAGCGCTCCCGCGGAAGCGGATCCTCACGTCATCGCCGTCGCCGGCAGCGTCGAGCGGCAGGCCACGGTCGGCTGCCGCGGAGCGACGAACGACGAGTATCGGACGCTCGTCTTCGAGGTCGCCGCTCGACTCGACCCCCGCGATCTCGTGCCATTCGAGCACGATCGGAGCCTCCCTGAGCCTCGGCTTCCGAACGCCCGTGCCGCGGCTGACATCGTGGACGGTCTGCACCGTCAGGAAGCCCGGCGCAAGCGTCAGGATCGGATTCGGCCGGCGGTCCTTCCGAACCTCGCGTGCAACGTACGGAAGCCCGCACACCGCGATCGCCAGGAAGGCGAGGCCGAACAGGCCGTACATCCACGCCGGCCCGGAGAGCGAAGCGGCCCGGAGCGGCCCTCCATCGAGGTTCGTGTCCCAGCCGGAGGCGACCCCGGCGGTGACGGCCGGAACGAGCCAGCTCGCGGCGACGACGAGCACCGCCACGAGCGCGAGGAGTTGCACGAGCAGTGCGGCGACCCATGACGAATGACCGATGCGCTCGAGCGCGCCGAGTCGGCCCGACCTCCGCCAACCGTAGACGGCGGCATCGCGGGCCGCACGGCGACGTCGGGACCTGGTCATGCCGGCTACCGGCCGTCGACGATGGACATGAGGCCCGCGAAGGCGAAGATGCCCGGCACCGCGTAGAGGAACGTGAGCAGCGCGAACCAGCCGACAGCAGCCACGATGGACCAGGCGCCCGTGCGCCGATCGCGGATGTCGAGCCGTCGGCCGTCGGGCCCGATGATCGGCCGCGGCTCGATCCACCGGGCCTTCGGGTCCGTGCGCGCGGCCGCGATCTTCGTGAGCACCCGCGGAACGTCCTGGCCCGGCACTCGCTCGTCGAGATAGCGTCGTGACTTCGCGACGATGCGCGGAGCCACCGTCGTGAGGATCGCGTGAGCGGACTCCCACGTCTCGGCTTCTGCGAAATCTGCGGCGCCCGGGATGAAGAAGACGAGGGTGTCGTCGACGATCTCGACGTTGTAGCGGGCGGCATCGTCGATGAGCGCGGCCATCACGTCGGGGGTGAGGACGTAGAGCGCCTCCTTCCCGTACGCCTGCGGTGCGTACACGTGGAACCACCGGTCGAAGTCGCCCTCCAGCGACATCCGCTGCTCGCGTTCGAAACCGACGGGCAGGTCGCCGCTGATGCGACCGCTGGATGTCGCATCCAGGATGAGGTGCGGCAGCGGCGACGGCAACTCGACGGCGATGTAGTGCCACTCGCCCGAGCGACCCGAGCTGCGGTAGCTGAGGTTGCCGATCTCGACGCCCGGTGCGACGAATCGGGGGTACTCGCGAACGGCGGTGCGTTCGACGGTGATGATCGAGGAGAAGGTCGCGACGGGGCTCGGCTTCGGTTCGAAGCCGTTGGCAAGTGCGGTCAGCGTCTGCCGCCATTCCTTCAGCCGGGCCCGCGGCGACGGCGGCTGTGCCGCCCAGCGCCGCAGCAGGTACGCGCCGAAGAGCCAGACGGCGAGGACGGCGATCGCGATGACCAGTTCGCCGATGTCCGCGGCGGTGGCCTGACGGACTTCGTAGAGGTGGACGCGCATGCCGATGGCCATGAAGACGAAGCAGAGGTACCAGAGGATCAGGCAGCCGTTGACGTGCACGAGCACCTGCCGCTTCGTCGGCACCCACTTCGGGCGTGACTCGCGACGAATGGTCGCCATCGCGGTGGCCACCTCGCGTTCCGAGGCCTGCAGCCATCGCAGGTCGGGGGTCGTCGTCGTGGTCGTCGTGTTCGCGGAGGGGGACGGTGCGTCGTTCATGTGCTGAGGCCGACGAGTTCGGTGGCGGAAATCGGCGGGTGGCACATGTGCATTCCTGAAGTTGCTCGGGCGCGAGGCGAAAGCTCCAGTAGACCACGCGCACGGGCGAATCGGAGCTCGATCGGATCGAACCGGGATAGTTGGGTGTGGGCGCGGGCCGATGACGAGGCTTGGTGTCGAAGGAGGCAATCGTGATCGCAGTGCTGAACCGGATGATCGATCTCATCGAGGATCACCTCACCGAGGAGATCGACATCGCCGGACTGACGACCGGCCTCGGCGTCACCGAGTATCACGTTCGCCGGATGTTCTCATCACTGGCGGGCATGCCGTTGTCCGAGTACATCAGGCGACGGCGGATGACGGTCGCCGCGGCAGACGTGCTCGACGGACGAGACCTGCTGGGAACGGCGGTGCGCTTCGGCTACGGCTCCGCAGAGGCGTTCAGCCGAGCCTTTCGGGCGGTGCACGGCATCAGTCCGGGCGACGCGCGGCGAGACGGTGGCCCCCTTCGCACACAACCGCAGCTCAGGTTCCGCCTGACCATAGAAGGGAACACCACGATGGAGACTCGCATCGCAGATCGACCGGCATTCCGGCTCGTCGGCCACGCAGCTCGCGTGCCGCTCATCCACCGGGGCCCGAATCCGCACATCCAGGCCCACATCGCCTCGCTGCCCGAAGCGGAGCATCTTCGCCTCAAGGCGCTGAGCGACACCGAGCCGGCAGGACTGCTCCAGGTCAGCGCCGACGTCGACCCCGACGCCACCGAGGGGAGCGACTTGACCTACCTGCACGGCGTGGCCGTCGGCGAAGCGACGTCGGTGCCCGAGGAGCTCGATGCGATCGAGGTTCCGGCCGGCACCTGGGCGGTGTTCCGCACGGCGGGACCCTACCCGGCGGCGCTCCAATCCACGTGGGCGGCGACGGCCTCGGAGTGGTTCCCCTCGAACCCGTGGCAGCTGAGGCCCGGCCCGTCGATGGTGGCCATCCTCGACCGCGCCGCCGACTTCAGCACGGCGACCACCGAGCTGTGGCTGCCGGTGGAACGCGCCTGACGGGTGCGGGGCGACCCGCCTACTCGACGAGCTTGCCCGCCACCGAGACCTCCTCGCGCATGAGGGCGGCGATCTCGTCGGGGATCGGCGGGATCGCCTCGCGGGTCACGCCGGTCGACGGCGACCAGACGAGGTTCACCTGCAGCGCGGCATCCGTCTCGGGGTAGTCGCTGCGGTTGTGGCAGCCGCGGGTCTCGCGACGCTCGAGCGCCGCAGCCAGGGTGGCGCGGGCGGCGAGCGCGGCCGACTTCAGGTCGAAGGCATGCGCGAGGTCCTGGTAGCCGGCGATGTCGGGATGCACGCCGATGTCGGCCATGCGCGCCTCGATCGCGTCGAGCTCGTCGAGCCCGGCGAGGAGGCCGGCCTCGTCGCGTACGACGCCGGCGTGCTCGGTCATGGTGTTGCGAATGGCGCGCTGCAGGGCTCGCACGTTCTCGGTGCCGTCGGCGGCGAGCAGCGCCGCGATCTCGTCGCGCGCGGTCTGCACCGCGGCGGCCGAGCGCTGCTGCGCCGAGAGCCCGGCCGAGTACGCGGCCGCGGCCCGGCCCACGATGCGTCCGAAGACGAGCAGTTCGATGAGCGAGTTGCCGCCCAGCCGGTTGGCGCCGTGCAGGCCACTGGATGCCTCGCCGATGGCGTAGAGCCCGGGGACATCCGTGCCGTGGTCGTCGGGGCGCACCCACACGCCGCCCATCGAGTAGTGCGCGGTGGGCGCGATCTCGATCGGCTCCTTCGTGATGTCGAGCATCTGGAGCTCGAGCATGGTCTGGTAGACGCGGGGGAGGCGCTGCATGATCGTCTCTCGGGGCAGGTGCGAGACATCCAGCCAGACGCCGCCGTTGGGGGTGCCGCGCCCCTCCTTGATCTCGGTGTAGCAGGCGAGGGCGACGCGGTCGCGGGTCGAGAGCTCGAGGCGTTCGGGGTCGTACTTGTGCATGAAGCGCTCGCCGAGGCCGTTGGTGAGGATGCCGCCCTCGCCGCGCGCCGCCTCGCTGATGAGGGTGCCGGCCGCGTTCTCGGGCTCGATGATGCCCGACGGGTGGAACTGCACGAGCTCGGGGTCGCGGAGGCGCCCGCCGGCCTCGACGGCGAGGCGGAACGAATCGCCCGTGTTCTCGTCGCGCCGCGACGAGGTGCGCCGCCAGATGCGGTTGTGACCGCCCGCGGCGAGGATGACCGCGTCGGCGTGGATGAGGTAGCGCGTGCCGTCTTCGAGGTCGAAGCCGTAGGCGCCGAACACGGCGCCGTCGTCGTTCACGAGGATGCGTGTGACGTAGACCGTGTCGAGGATCGGCACGTCGAGCTGCGCGGCCCGGTTGACGAGCGTGCGCTGGATCTCGAGCCCCGTGTAGTCGCCCGCGAAGGCGGTGCGGCGGTAGGTGTGCGCGCCGAAGAAGCGCTGCGAGATGCGGCCGTCGTCTTCGCGGGCGAACGGCATTCCGTAGCGCTCGAGGTCTTCGATGCCCCGGGCCGCGCCCTCCGTGACCGTGACGACGGTGCGCGGGTCGGCGAGCAGGTAGCTCTCCTTGAGCGTGTCGGCGGCGTGCTGCTGCCAGCTGTCGTCGGCGTCCATCGTGGCGAGGGCGGCGTTGATGCCGCCGGCCGCGAGCGAAGTGTGCGCGTCGGACTTGGGGCGCTTGCCGAGGGCGAGCACGTCGACTCCCGCCTCGGCGAGTTCGATGGCGGCGCGAAGGCCGGATCCGCCCGTGCCGATGATGAGGACGGTGGTGGAGATCTGGCGCTCGGCAGGGGTGCTGCCCGAGGTGCTGGGGGTGCTGGGGGTGCTCATGCCGTCAACGCTAGGTTTGCGCTGTCGATTACTCCAATGCATATAAGTCGTGGAAACCATGCACGGGGGCTATCGAAAACTGCGCCCAGCCGTCGCCCGACCCAGTTGCGCCGGGCTCAGTGCTCGTCGTCGAACGCGTCTCGCGCGTTGAGGATGTCGTCGTGGTGCGCAGCGGCCCACCGTGCGAGTTCGATGACGGGCACCGAGAGTGAGCGGCCGAGCTCCGTCGCCGCGTACTCGACACGCGGCGGGATCTCGGGGTAGCTCGTGCGCGTGACCAGGCCGTCGCGCTCGAGGCTTCGCAGGGTCTGGGTGAGCATGCGGTGCGAGATGCCGTCGATCTTGCGCTGCAGTTCGGTGAACCGCAGCGGGCCGTCGTGCAGCACGCCGATGACGAGCATGCTCCACTTGTCGCCGACACGGGCGAGCAGTTCGCGGATGACGCGGCTGGCGGGGTTGTCGACGCTGCACGCCTCGGTGCCCTCGTGTCCCGGCGCCGCGTCGATGGGCAGGGTCGAGAGCACGCGGATGGGGTCGTTCGTCATGCGCTGGCCTCCAGGTGCGGGATCTTCTGGACGCTATCAGGTCGTGCGTCACGCACCCTGGGTAACCGACCCGGACGCATCCGCCGAACGCATGGATGTCGCGGCGACGATGTGCATAGGCTCTCGATATGAACCTCGAGCAACTGCGCAGCTTCGTCGAGGTGGCCCGGTTCGGCAACTTCACGCGGGCCGCCGAAGAGCTCTACCTCGCCCAGCCCTCGCTGAGCCGCCAGATCGCCGCACTCGAGCACGACCTCGGGGCCGAGCTCTTCCACCGTGCTCGGGGCGGCAGCACCCTGACGACGGCGGGGGAGTCGCTGCTGCCGCTCGCCCGGCGCATGCTCGCCGACGCCGAGTCGGTCAGGCGCGAACTCGCCGAGCTCGCCGGCCTCGAGCGCGGGCGGGTGCGGCTCGGCGCGACACCCACCCTCTGCATCAGCCTCGTCGCCGAGGTGCTGAGCGCGTTCCACGCGGAGCATCCGGGCATCGAACTGCACCTCTCGGAACAGGGATCGCGGAGGCTCCTCGACGAACTCGCGAGCGGAGAGCTCGACCTCGCCCTCATCACCACGTCGGACGCCGCGACCGCTGAGCGCTTCACCGTGACGCCGTTGCTCGTCGAGGAGCTCGTGGTGATCTCGTCGGCAGGAGCGCCGCCGGTCACGACGCGAGACACGATCGAGCTGGCGGATGTCGCGGCGTTGCCGCAGATCGTCTTCAGCTCGAGCTACGACCTGCGCAGCGCCACCGACGCGGCGTTCCGTGCGGCCGGCCTCACGCCCGACGTCGTGCTCGAGGGCGCTGAGATGGATGCCGTGCTGCGGTTCGTCGAGCGCGGGCTCGGGGTCGCGATCGTTCCCGCCATGGTGCTCATCGACCGGCCCGGCCTGCGGTCGGTGCGGCTCGGAGCGCCCGCGCCCGCGCTCGACCGGCCCGCCCTCGAGCGCACGATCAGCGTCGCCCGCCCTGCCGACGTCGCGTCGACCGCGGCGGTCGAGGTCATGCGGCACACGATCACGGCGAGCGCGACGGCCTTCGCGGCGAGGGCCGGGCAGACGATGCGGCTCGCTGGCGAGGGGCCTAGGTGAGTGCGAGTCCTGACACCTCGAGGCTCAACAGCGTTGCGACGACGAACGCCAACCCGGTGTAGACGAGGTCTTCGAACCAGTCGATCATGCCGGGCTTCCGCTCGACCATCATCTTCGGGTTGTAGTAGAAGATCGAGACGAGGATGACCAGGATCGAGAAGACCAGGCCGACCCACGCAGCGAACGGCACTCCCGCGAACAGCAGGAAGATCACGACGGCGGCGACGACGTACAGCCAGGATTCGCGCACGAATGCTCGCATGGAGTCGTGACGCGACACGCCCGCCTTGGCGGTCGCCCTCCAGAGCTCGTAGGCAAGGGACAGGGCGAACGCGACGACGAGAAGCCAGGCCGACAGCGATTCGAGCACGGTCGGATGCGCAGTAGTGTCCATCGATGAGCTCCTCAGCTGATCGGGTGATGCAGTGTGCTTGCACCGAGCGAACAACGGTGGCCTCACGCTAGCGGTCCGGACCTGCGTGCGGAAGAGTGCGCATCCACGTGCTGGAGACGCCGGACGGCGGGTCCGGGTCCGGGTCCCGATGGCGTGGATGCGCCGAGGGACTGACCGTCGTATCGTATGGCGCAGCGCGCCCCGACTCCGATCAGTCGGCACCGGCCGGGTCGGCCGCGCTCCAACACCGGCAATGGCCGCGAGCAGAGGAACGAGCCATGACACGATTCGGGATCGACGCCCTCACCGCGACGCGATTGATCGAAGCGGGGCTCACGGCTTCCGAAGACCACCAGCTGGTCGCGCCGAACGTGCTCCGCTCGCGGGTGCTGTCGCACCTCTATCGAAAGGTGCGTCACGGCGAGGTGAGCCGCGATGCGGCGATCGAGCAGCTCGGGCGGCTCACATCGATGCGCGTGCGTCTCCTGGGCGACCGCGTGTCTCGAGCGGTCGCCTGGCAGATCGCCGAGCAACTCGACTGGGACGATACGACGAACGCCGAGTTCGTCGCCGTCGCCAAGCTTCAGGCCGACGCCTTCATCACGCTCGACCCCGAATTCGCGCGCCAGGTGGAGGGCATCGTGACGATCGCTCCGTTCGACGCCCTGCAAGCGCACTGAGCCCATCCCGATCGCGCTCACGTCGCATCGAACGGAATCCGTCAACCCGTTTCGGAGAAGGGGTGCCCTCGATACGCTGAGCGAGCAGGCGAAGAGAGGAACTCTCATGACGATCAACGATGACGACATCACGCTCGAGCCCGGGGCCGAAGGCGAAGGCACCGCCGATGGCGGCGCCAACCCGAAGGGCCACGACGGAGGGGCCGACGGATCGGCCGCCGAGGGTGAGGGTGTCGCCGATGGCGGCGCGAACCCCGGTGGTCACGACGGCGGTGCCGACGGGTCCGCGGCAGCGGGGGAGGGTGTCGCCGACGGCGGCGCGAACCCCGGTGGACACGACGGCGGCGCCGACGGTTCGGCGTAGTGACCGCACCGGAGCGCGGGCCCATCGAGCGGCCCGCGCTTTCGCGCTGCATCCGCGTCCCGGCTGACGAGTTCGCCGAACGACATTGGGGTCGCGAACCGCTGCTCTCGACCGCCGCCGACCTCGAGCACGGCTTCGACGATCTCTTCTCGGTCGCCGCCGTCGACGAGCTCATCACGCGTCGCGGCGTGCGCACTCCGTTCATCCGGATGGCGAACGAGGGTTCGGTGCTCGCGGCATCCGCGTACACCGCCTCGGGTGGTTTCGGTGCCGAGATCGCCGATCAGGTCTCGAGCGACAAGGTGCTCGCCGAGTTCGCGGGCGGCGCGACCATCGTGCTGCAGGGCCTGCACCGCCTGTGGCCACCGATCATCGACTTCACGCGCGAGCTCATCGACGACCTCGGTCACCCGGCGCAGGTGAACGCCTACGTCACCCCGTCGTCGTCGCAGGGCTTCGACCCGCACTACGACACCCACGACGTCTTCGTGCTGCAGATCTCGGGCGAGAAGCACTGGCGCATCCACGCGCCGGTGCACGTCGACCCGCTGCGAGCCCAGCCGTGGGACCAGCATCGCGGCGCCGTCGCCCGGGCGGCGACGGGCGAGCCGGTCATCGATGCGGTGCTGCGACCGGGGGATGCGCTCTACCTGCCGCGCGGGTGGATCCATTCGGCGACCGCGCTCGGCGAGACATCCGTGCACCTGACCATCGGCGTGGCGGCCTACACGCGCGCCGACCTCGTCGACGCGCTGCTGCGCCAGGTCGGCGACACTGCCGCGCTGCGCACCTCGCTCCCGCTCGGCATCGACGTGCACGACCCCGAGGCGCTCGCGCCGATCGTCGCGCAGACGGTGCAGGCACTCGTCGAGACGCTGCAGCAGACGGATGCCTCGCGGCCGGCCGCCGTGCTCGGCGGCCGGTTCGACGGGGAGACCCGCGCAGAACCGGTTGCACCGCTCGCGACGCTCGAGGCGCTCGCGACGCTGGACGCGTCGACTCCCGTGCGCTGGCGCGCGTCGCTGCCCGTGCGCGTCACGACGATCGACGACCGCGTGCGCATCGTGGGGCGGGCGAAGACGCTGTCGCTCCCGGTCGAGGCCGAGCAGGCCGTGCGCCGGCTCGCGCAGGGCGACATCGTCACGCCGGGCGAGCTGCCCCTCCTCGATGCCGAGAGCTCGGTCGTCGTCGTACGCCGACTCGTGCGCGAGGGATTCGTGGTGGCGCCCGCGTGACCCTCGCCGTCGAGCACTGGGCCCCGTGCAGCGATCGAGCTCGCGAGCGGAACGATCCGCTCGTCGGTACGGGCCCGCGCGGGCTGCGCTGGTTCCTCGTCGAGGTGGCGGGCAGCTGGGGGCACAACGCCCTGCTCGACGAGCCGTTCGACCGTGAACTCGGCCGTGCACTGGTGCGGCGCATCGAGGGCGCCGGCATGCGGCCCCTCGCGATCCGCCGCACCGGTCGGCGCGCTGCTCCCACGGTGCAACGATGGGCGATCGTCGATTCGCGGCCGGGCAGCGAGCGCGTCGTCTGGGGTGAGGTGCCGAATGCCGCGGCCCTGCTTGACGTGCCGCTCGACGGGTCGACGGGCACGCCGTCATCGCAGCCCGTCTACTGCGTCTGCACCCATGCCCGGCACGACCAGTGCTGCGCGGTGCGCGGTCGCCGGGTGGTCGCCGCGCTCGCCGGATCGCGCCCCGACGAGACCTGGGAGTGCTCGCACCTCGGCGGCGACCGCTTCGCGGGCACCATGGTGGTCTTCCCGCACGGGCTCTACTACGGGTACGCCGACGACGGCGACCCCGTGCGCATCGCCGACGCCTTCGACGCCGGCCGCATCGTGCCCGAACGCTATCGGGGCCGCAGCTCGCTGACGCATCCGGTGCAGGCGGCCCAGCACTTCGCCCGCGAGGCGTTCGGCGATGAGCGCATCGACGCGTTCGCGCCGATCGCCGAGGAGGCGGCCGACATCGGATGGCGCGTTCGGCTCGGCGGGCCGCACGGCGCTGGTGACTCCGGCGGCGAGATCGTCGTCGAGCTGGAGGAGACGCGCTCCGAGCCCCTGCTGTCGACATGCGCAGCGACGCGATTCGTGCGCGTGCGCCAGTACTCGTTGCGCTCGATCGCGTCGAGCGGCTGACCGTTCGAGCGGTGCGTCATCTGCGTGCCGCCTGCGAATCGGGCGTCGGCACTCACGGTTCCGGCGATTCCGGAGTATCTTGTGCGACACGCGTTATATCGCGTTATGGCGAGTTGGTCGAACTGGCGAGGTGATGCACATGACCGGCATCGAAGCGATCCTGATCGGGCTGGGAGCGATCGTGCTGCTCTCGATCGGCGTCATGGTGACATTCGTGCTCATCGTGCGGGCCCTCGTGCGCCGCGTTCGCCGAAGCCGAGCCGTCGGCGCGACGGCGCTGCGCGCCCGAGCTCGCGTGAGTCACGGGCCGCAACGAACGGTGCTCGCCCTGCGAGTGCGACTCGATGACGCCCTGCGCAGCGGAAGCGCCGCCGTCGAGCTCGCCGGCGAATCGGGTGGATCGGGCGGCGCCCGCGGCGAGCTGCCACGGCTCTTCCGGCGCATCGGCGAAGAGGGCGGCGTGCTCGACCTGCAGCTGCGGTTGCTCGAGTCCGAGACGAGCGCCCCGGTGCTCGCCGACGAGATTCCGGCGGCTCGTCGCCGCGTCGAGCAGGTCGAGGCGCTCGTGCGCCGAGTGCGAGATGCCGTGGCATCCGGGCTCTCGGGCACGACCGATGACGCGCTCTCCGCGCTCGGCTCCGACGTCGATCGCGAGGTCGCGGCGCTGCAGTCGGGCATCGAAGAGCTTCAGGCACTGAACCGACGCGACGGCCGCGTCGGAGCGGTGCGACCACCGACGACGTCCGAAGTTCGAAATGAGGGGAACCGACCATGAGCACCAGCAACAGCAATTCGGCGCGGATGCGCACGATCTTCCGGAGCAAGACGTCGAAGGCGCTCGACCGCATGGAAGATCCGCGGGAGACGCTCGACGACAGCTACGACCAGCAGGTGAAGCTGCTGCAGCAGGTGCGACTCGCGGTCGCGGAGGTCGCGACCGCGAAGAAGCGCATCGAGATGCAGGGCGAGGAGATGGGTGCGCGGTATCAGCGCCTGGGCTCCCAAGCCGCCGAGGCGCTCGCGCAGGGGCGCGAAGACCTTGCACGGGCCGCGCTCGAGCGCCGCGCCATGCTCGAAGGGCAGGTCGCGCAGCTGCAGCAGCAGTTCACGGCCCTCGACCGGCAGACGGCGCAGCTGCAGGATCGGGAGCGCCGGCTCACCGACCAGGTGGCCGCATTCCGCATCGAGAAGGAGACGATCAAGGCCACGTACACGGCGTCCGAGGCGCAGGTGCGCGCCAACGAGGCGGTGTCGGGCATCAGCAACACGATCACGGATGTGGGGTCGAGTCTCGACCGTGCCCGCGATCGCGTCGCGCAGATGCAGGCGCGCGCGGCGGCGACCGACGAACTGCTCGCCAGCGGCGCCCTGACGGACCTCACGGCCGCGCCCGACGCCGACATCGAGCGTCAGCTCGCAGCGGTCTCGGCCCAGGCCGAGATCGAACGCCAGCTGCAGGCGCTGAAAGGCGCCTCCGGTCAGGCCGGCGGCGGCGCGACGGAGCAACCGGGACCGGATGGCTGGTTGAGCATCGGCCGCGCGGGGTGACGGCAAGGTGCCCGCACGACCGCGACGACCGCGACGACGGATGCGGCGGTCGCGACGCGCGGGTACTGTGAAGGTTCGGGTCGTCATCGTCGAGCTCGAGAGCGCGGCGACGACGGGCCCGGTGGGACCCTGCGCCCACGGCTGAACGGAGCGAGCGACCTTGTCCTGGCATGACGATTTCGATGATGACGCGTATGGCGAGCGTCGTCCGAATCGAGCGCCGGCGTCGAAGTGGCGCCTCGTCCGGCGCGCTGCGGCATCCGTGGGCATCGTCGTCGGCGCCATCGCCCTGGTGATCGGCGCGGTCTTCGCGGTGAACCTCGTCGGCACGGCGAGCAACCCCGGCGGGTTCGCGGCGCCCGACGCCTTCGGGCCAGGCGTTGCGATGCCGCCCGTGACGACGCCGTCCGAAGAGGAGGGCGACGAGCAGGCCGAGAGCGGCGACGCGGGCGAAACCGGCGACGCCGAGGAGCCGAGCGGGCTCTCGGGGTCGAAGCTGGCGCCGATGCCGTCGGTCGATCCCGAATGGCTCGAGCGCGTCTCCGATGACACGGGCATTCCCGAGCGGGCTCTTGCGGCCTACGCGCTCGCGCACGTCGTGATCGCCGAGGAAGACGCGGAGTGCGGCCTCGACTGGGCCACGATCGCTGCGATCGGGGCGGTCGAATCGGAGCACGGGAGCCACGATTCATCCATGCTCGACGACGACGGCAACGCCATGCCGCCGATCATCGGCCCGGCGCTCGACGGTGGCGCCGACGTGGCGAAGATCGAGGACACCGACGACGGCGAGTTCGACGATGACACCACGTGGGACCGAGCGGTCGGGCCGATGCAGTTCATCCCCTCGACGTGGAAGAAGTGGGGCACCGACGCCAACGGCGACGGGATCGCGGACCCGAACCAGATCGACGATGCCGCCCTGTCGACGGCGCGGTACCTCTGCGAGTCCGGTCCGATGACGAACTCCGAGGGCTGGCGTGCCGCCGTCTTCTCGTACAACCACGACAACGACTACGTCGACATGATCGCGACGGTCGCGCTCGACTACGCCGAGTCGGCTGCCGCGAAGGGCTGAGCCGAGCCGGCAGCGGATGCCGCGGCATGCGCCGCCCGGCCACCGAGCACGTGCTCACGGTGCGAGTGACGGGCACGAAGAGCGCGATGCGACTGTGTCGTTTCGTGCGGTCACTGAACACTCGACCGTGTCCGCATCGTCGAGAGCCGGCTCCAGATCGTCGCGACGACGATGGCCGCCGCCGCGGTGATGGCCGCCAGAGCGGTGAGGGTCGACGGCGGTGCATCCGTGAGCCGCGCGATCGCAATCCACGACAAGCCCCAGGCAAGCGACAGGGTCGGGGCGATGCGGCCGCGATCCCAGATGGCGAGCCAGACCCCGATGACGCCGACGGCGACGAGCACTGCGATGGCCCATGCCTCGGGTGCGAGTCCCCAGCCGTCGAACCCGGCCGCCACGAGCACGGCGGTGAGATTTGCAGCGGTGGCGACGCTGACCCAGCCGAGGTAGAGGCCGATCGTGCCATCCGTCAGCACGGCGTCGACGCGACCGGTCGGACGGGTCGCACGGCAGATCCGGAACGCGAGGATGAGCACGACGAGCAGTGCGACGATGATCGGAACGCTGAGCGCGAGCTGGTCGAACTGGATCGCGAGGATCCACGCGGCGTTCAACACCAGGGATGCGGCGACGAGGTAGCCCAGACGGCGCTGCCGTTGCGCAGCGCGCTGCGCCGGGAGGAACTGCCACACCGCATACGCAACCAGTCCCAGATAGATGACCGACCAGATGCTGAACGCACCGCCGCCCGGCGCGATGAGCGTGGCGTCGGCGGCGAGCGCCCCGCCAGAGGCATCCTGAACCGGCGTGCCTCCGGCTGCGCCCGACCCGACGAACGCGCCGATCACCGCGAGCGCCGCACTGGTGGCGACCGTGATCTGTCTCGTGAGGTCGCCGCGGGGTGTGGTGAGTTCTGCCGAGGTGCTCGTCATGTTCGCTCCGGTCATTCGTGCCGACTGTGATGGCCGGTTGGAGGAACCGTATTGCCCGTGCGACGGGGTGCACAAGAAACGCCGAGGGGCTTGACACGATCAAGTCCCAGGATCCCGCGGAGCGTCAGCAGGCGGTCGCGCTCGACGACGCCGAGTCGGTCGGCGAGATCCACGGATGCCGCGGCGCACCGCGCCGATATCATTCGCGTATGCCCTGGGGCCGCACGTACTTCGCCGCGCAGGCCGTCGCCGGTGCCATGTGGTGGGTCGCGGTGTTCCTCGTGCCCGCCGTGCGCGAAGCCACGCTCGGCAGCCTGGATCCGGTCGTCGTCGCCGCCTTCGACATTCCCCTGTTCGTCGCCGCGTCGGCGGCAGCGGCCTTCGGGCTGAGGTGGGCCGCCGTCGTCGCCACCGCATGGACGGTCGCCGTCACGGTCGCCCTCGCCGTCTACGCGACCGTGACGACCGAGGCCGGGTGGGGCGTGCTCGCGATGTCGGCAGCCGCATTCGCATCGATCGTCGCCCTGAGTCTCGTGCTCATCGGGCGGGTGCCGACGGAACGCATCGCAGCGGGGCCGTTCGCGTTCCGCCCCGCTGATGCGCGTGCGGCCACGTCGAGGCACCTGACGGGCGCTGCCCTGCAGATCGTCGTCTTCTGGGGGCTCTTCCTCGGCGTGATCCCGTTCGCGCTGGCCGCGCTCGAACACCGCTGGGCGCTCGCGATCCCGTTCCCGGCGATCGCCGTCCCGGTCGGCATCGTCGTCTTCGTGCTCGCGAGCGCCCTCGGGCTGTGGTCGGCGGCCGCGATGTCGACGAGGGGCGGCGGCACCCCGCTGCCGGCGGCGATGCCGAATCGCCTCGTCATCGCGGGTCCGTACCGATTCGTCCGCAACCCGATGGCGATCTCGGGCATCGTCCAGGGCGTCGCGGTCGGCCTCTTGCTGTCGTCGTGGCTGGTCGTCGTCTACGCGATCGCGGGGTCGCTGCTGTGGAACTCCGTCATCCGGCCGCTCGAGGAGTCAGATCTCGAGGCGCGGTTCGGCGAGGAGTTCCGCAGGTACCGGTCGGCGATCCGGTGCTGGTGGCCGCGCTTCGGCGTCGTCTCCAGCGAGGCGGTCGGCCGCTCGGCGCCGAGCAGCTGACACGGCATCGGACCCCGCGACACCCGCCTGAACGACGTACGCCCGCCCTCGTG